>CAIUFU010000149.1 GCA_903898475.1 uncultured Alphaproteobacteria bacterium
CTACCAACAAACTTAATCGCGTGAACGTAATTAATCGTGTTGGCGTAAGTTGGACCGGTTCCCACCGCGACAACTAAAGGCTTGCCCGAATTGCTGCTTTGATCGTACCAAGCTGTTACTGAACTACCGTCAGTTGCTTGCGAGCTGTCGATACTGGCGCTGAGGCTGGTTTCAAGCCACAGCATATTGTCTTTAATTCCGGGAACTGGCGAAGAGCGAGCTAGAGATTCTGCGGCGGCTAAGCGGGATTTAGCGATTATGCGAGTGCCGATGAAAGTGCCGGCAAGCATGATGCCGATGATTAGAATGATTACTGAAAGCTCAATTAGGGTGAAGGCTTTAGATTTAGAATGTTTTTTGGAATTCATAAATATCTCAATTTGGGGGAAAATATGCAGCAGAAAAAGTACTAGCGCAGTAGATGTCAATTGGTACATGCAAAGATTCTAGTAATGAAACGAATTTTTAAATTTCATCCACCAATTTTCCGGAGATTTTTTCGTTTAAAATCGTATTAACTTTTGTCAGAACTAAATTTTCTGCAGCTTTACCAAGTTGAGTTTGAGCCTCTAAAATTGCATCTCGCGAGGCTTTTTGAGCAAGTAGGTTTTCTAAAATCTGTAAATTTTCTTTGATTAATTTTCTTTCATTTGCGGGGAGGAAATCAGCAAATTTTTCGAGATCTTGTTTGACGATTGTAATGTCTTTGATGCTTGCGGTTCTTGCTTCAATCAACAAACGATTGGCAATATCGGTCTGCGAATTTTTCAACGAATCCAACAGCATTTTTTTTACTTCATTTTCATCCAGCCCGTAACTTGGCTTCACAGTAATTTCTTGTTTGGCGTGAGTAATTTTCTCTTCCGCACTCACAGTTAAAAGCCCGTCAGCATCAACTTTGAAAGTAACGGCGACGCGTGCCAAACCTGCGGCCATTGCCGGAATATTTTTGATTTCAAATTCGGCCAAGCTGCGGCAATCCACCGCAAGCTCGCGCTCGCCTTGCACAATGTGCAATTTCATGCCGGTTTGATTGTCGGCGTAAGTGGTAAATTCTTTGGCCAAAGCTGTTGGAATTGAAGTGTTGCGGTGAATCACTTTGTCAACAATGCCGCCCATCATTTCGATCCCTAAAGAAAGAGGAATAACGTCGAGCAATAAATTTTGCGATTTGCCGCTTAAGTTGTGAGCCTGCCAAGCAGCGCCGGCTGCGACTATTCTGTCGGGGTCTAGTTTGTTTAAGATTTTTTGGCTTCCAAAAATTTCGGCGAGTTTTTTGGTGACTAGTGGAATTCGTGTTGAGCCTCCAACCAAGATTACGCCTTTGATGTCGCTTGGTTCTAAGTCTAAATCTTCGATTAAATTTTTGGTGAGGGTGAAAGTTTTTTCTATTTTTGGTGAGATTAAATTTTCGAAATCACTCTTAGTCATGCTGAGCTTGTCGAAGCATGATTCAGGCCCATGCCCAGAATCACCCTTCGACAGGCTCAGGGTGACCTCGTTCTTGTTGGACAATTCTTCCTTAATTTTCCGTGCCTCTTTGCGACTCACCCCAAATTTCTCCGCCACCAAATCATCAAAATCATCTCCTCCCAAAGCGTTGTCGCCGGCAACTCCCAAAACTTTAAAAACCCCTTTTTGCATTTTTAAAACCGACACGTCAAAAGTGCCGCCACCCAAATCAAAAACGCAGTAAGTGCCTTCAGCAGAATTGTCGAGACCGTAAGCAAGAGCTGCAGCGGTTGGTTCATTGACCAGACGCAAAACATCAAGCCCAGCTAAATTTGCGGCTAGTTTTGTGGCATTTTTTGCGGCTTCGTCAAAGTAGGCCGGAACGGTAATTACGGCTTTTTTAATTTCGGTTTTGAGATTGTTTTCAGCGAGATTTTTTAGGTGTTTGAGAATTTCTGAAGAAACCTCGGCAGGTCTGATTTTTCTGGCTCCAACTACAATTCGCAAAACTTCTTTCTCATTAGAATCTTGGTCAATTTCAAAGCCGAATTTTTGGTTTTTCACATCCGAAAAACTTTTTCCCATTAGGCGTTTAATTGACGAAATTGACAATGTATTTACATCATCCGAAACATTGCCATTAGAGTCGTAATTGACAATTGAGGGGTGAATTTCATTGCCTTTGTCATCTGCAAAAAATCTAACTTTTTCATCTTCAACAATTGCTAACAAAGAGTTGGTGGTGCCTAAATCAATGCCGATTACAACTTCTTGCGTTGTTTCATTTTCTTGTGCTGCGCCTGGTTCGGTAATTTGTAATAATGCCATTTAACTTCTCTTTTTTGCCTTTAAATCGCGCAGAGTTTTGTCGAAATATTTTACTCTGATTAAAATTTGTGAAGCCTTCACAAATTCTTTATTTTCAAGCTCTAGCGCCACTTCAGAAAGTAACGATTTTACTTTTGCGTTTAAGTCTTTTTTTAAATTTTCGCTAGCGCCAGCATCAATTTCTGCAACCATTTCCTGCAATTCCAAAATCTCCAAAAGCGTTGCCATATCTGGCTTTGGCGCGTGTGAATCATTTTCCAAATCAATGCCGTTTAACTGCAAAATGCAAGAGGCACGAGAAATCGGCGCGCTTAAAATTTTGTAAGCGTCATTAATTAAAATCGACTGCTCAATGTCGGCAGTGCTTGAATTATCTGGGTGAAATTGCTGTTGAAAGGCGAGGTATTGTTTTTCGAGAGCGTCAAGATCAAGGGCAAAATTTTGCGGTAGAGAAAAAATTTCAAAAAAGTTTTTCATACTTTGAAACTTTCACCACAGCCGCAGCGGCCTTTTTCATTGGGGTTGACGAAGTCGAAACCGGAATTGAGTTCGTCGGTTTTAAAAATCATTTCGCTGCCGATCAAAAACATTGAAACCTTTGGATCGATGAAAACAGCCGCGCCGTCACGCATTACAACGTCATCAAATTTGGAAATATTTTTTTCACGCACCGCATATTCAATGGTGTAGCTCATTCCAGAGCAGCCGCGGGTGCGCATTCCCACCTTGATGCCTTCGCAAGGTTCAGTGCGCTGTGCTAATAATTCTTTAATTTGCACCAGCGCTTCGTCGGTGATTGTTAAGTAATCAACAATGGCGTTGCCGGTGGCGGAAAAACTTGGGAGCATTTTTTAATTTCTCTTACTTTTGTAATCTTCAATCGCCGCTTTGATTGCTTCTTCAGCAAGCACTGAGCAGTGAATTTTTACCGGCGGCAAAGACAATTCTTGCGCGATTTCTTTGTTAGTAATTTTTGCCGCTTCCTCAATATTTTGGCCTTTGATCCATTCTGTCGCAAGTGAGCTTGAGGCAATGGCTGAGCCACATCCGAAGGTTTTGAATTTAGCGTCAGTAATTACACCATTTTCTGAAACTTTGATTTGCAATTTCATTACGTCGCCGCAAGCAGGTGCACCAACAAGTCCGGTGCCAATTCCTGATTCGTCTTTACCAAAAGATCCAACATTTTGTGGATTTTCGTAGTGGTCTAAAAGTTTTTTTGAGTAAGCCATTTTTTCCTTAAATTTAATGAGATTTCCAATTGATGCTTTTGATGTCGATGCCGTCTTGCATCATTTCCCAAAGAGGGCTTAGGTCACGCAACTTTTGTATTTTTGTTTTAAGTAGCGCGATTGCGTAGTCGATTTCTTCTTCAGTAGTGAAACGTCCAATCCCGAAACGAATTGAAGTGTGTGCCAATTCGTCCTCAACGCCAAGAGAGTGTAAAACGTAAGAAGGCTCTAAAGATGAAGAGGTGCAAGCAGATCCACTCGAAACCGCTAAATCCTTGATTGCCATGATCATTGATTCGCCTTCGATGCCGGCGAAAGAGAAGTTGAGATTTCCTTGGAAGCGTTTTTCTTTGTCGCCGTTTAGGTAGACTTCTGTAGTCTCCATCACGCCTTGGTAAAGTTTGTCGCTGAGTTTCTTAATGTGGGCAGTGTCTTTTGTCATTTCGTTTTTGGCGATTTCGGCGGCAACTCCTAAGCCAACAACCAAAGGTGTCGCCAAGGTTCCAGATCTAATGCCGCGTTCTTGTCCGCCGCCAGAAATTAGTGATTTAATTCTAACTCTCGGTTTACGGCGAATGTAAATTGCACCAACGCCTTTTGGCCCGTAAATTTTGTGGCCCGAAATACTCATTAGATCAATGTTCATTTCGTCAACATTGAGAGGAATTTTGCCGAAAGCTTGCGCTGCGTCAGTGTGAAAAAGTGCGCCTTTTTTGTGGCACAAAGCGCCGATTTCTTTGATTGGCTGGATCACGCCGATTTCGTTATTCACGGTCATTATTGAAACTAGGCAAGTTTCTTCGGTGATTGCTTCTTCCAACACTTTTAAATCAACCAAACCATTTTGCTGCACTGGCAAGAAGGTAACTCTAAAGCCTTCTTGCTCAAGTTCTCGCACCGAATTAATTACGCATTTGTGCTCGGTGTTGATTGTAATTACGTGATTTTTTTTCTCGCCGTAGAAATGAGCCACACCTTTAATGGCAAGGTTGTTCGACTCAGTTGCGCCAGAGGTAAAAAATATTTCTTTCGGGTCAGCAGCAATTAAATCAGCCACTTGTTTGCGGGCGATTTCGACCATTTCTTCAGCCTTCCAACCAAGAGCGTGCGTGCGTGAATGAGGGTTGCCGTAATCTTCGCGCATGCATTTTACCACAGCTTCAATGACTCGAGGATCCATTGGAGTGGTTGATTGGTAGTCTAAATAAATTGGTAATTTAATGGTCATTTTTTGTATTTTTTTTACTTCAAAAACAAAGATTTTAGCCTTAAGGCAGAAATCTTTTTAAAATCACTTTCTAGCTAGAATTGACGCGCTTTTTCAGGTTTTTGTTTAGGCCTTAGTTTTTTCAAAAAAGTCGCTCCAAACCTGAATGAATTTTTCGATTTCTTCTTTGGTATTTTCTGCACTCAAACTTACACGAATTGCACTTGCCGAAAAGTCTGGTGTAATTTTCATTGCCTTCAAAGCGCGAGATGCAGTGGCGGCGCCAGAAGAGCAGGCGGGGCCGGAGCTTACGCAAATGCCATTCAAATCAAAATTGATTAATTGAGTTTGGCTGTCGGCATTGCGAAGCGCGATGTAGCTGGTGTTTGGAAGTCTTGTCACCGAGTCGGCGAAAATTTTAACTTCTGATCCGCCGATTTTTTTGATTTCAACTTCAAGAAAATCGCGAAGTTTTTTGACATTTTCGTAAGTAGAAATTTTATCTTTTGCTTGTTTGCAAGCTTCACCAAAACCGACAATTCCTGCAACGTTAGTGGTGCCGGCGCGTTTTGATTTTTCTTGTTTGCCGCCGTAAATTAATGGTTTGATGTCGAGGCCGCGGCGAAATAAAAGTGCGCCAACACCCTGTGGGCCGCTGATTTTGTGCGCTGAAACTGAAACGAAATCGACGTTTAATTTTTCTAAATCAATCTCGATTTTGCCTGCCGCTTGCACGATGTCGCAGTGGAATAATCCGCCTTTTTGGTGAACTAGTTTTGAGATTTCTTCAATTGGTTGAATGGCGCCGGTTTCGTTGTTGGCAAGCATTACCGAAACTAAAAAATTGCCGTCGGGAAGTGCATTTAATTTTTGTTCAAGGTCGGCCAAATCCACCAAACCATTTTCTAACGCGCCAAATTCAATAATTTCTTTGTCGCTTGGGCGACATTCGTAAACTGAGGCGTGCTCAATTGCGGTGAATAAAATTTTGTTAACCTTGGCGCCAAACATTAGAGTGTTAGTGGCTTCAGTTGAGCTGCCGGTGAAAATTACTTCGTAGCTTTTGGCATTTAGTAAATTTTTTAATTCTTTGCGCGCGGCTTCAACCATTTGGCTGGCTTGGCGTCCAAGTTGGTGAACCGCAGAGCTGTTGAGCGGAAGCTGGTAAGCCTCAATCATTTTGGCAAGTGCTGCATCAGAAACTTTTGTGGTGGCGTTGTAGTCAAAATAAATCATTTGCAGACGTCCTGTAAAGAAATTGAGTTGAGATATTCGTAAATTTTATTTTCCAGCCCATTCCACAAATGGTGGGTTTTGCATTTGGTGCCGGTGTTAACGCAGCTTTTTTGCACCTTGGTGCAGCGTGTCATTTTAATTGGCTCGCCAATGGCTTTGATTATTTCGGCAACCGTAATTTCGTCGCGATTTTTTCCCAAAAGATATCCACCACCTGGACCTTTCACTGATTTGACAATGCCTGATTTTTTTAAGCCGGAAAAAATTTGCTCCAAGTAAGAAAGCGAAATTTTTTGACGCTGAGAAATTGTCAAAAGCGAAACTGGATTGCCAGACTTGTCGTCGGCAATTTCAATAACAGCCATTGCGGCGTAACGTCCTTTGGTGGTTAGAATCATGTTTTTATTTGGGAATTAATCTCCGAGTGATTTAGTAGGTTATTTTTTAGAAGCTGAAGTTTTTTTGCTCAAGAGATTATTTTGGCTTAGCTTAGTTGATTTTAAAAATGTGACTTTTAGGTTGCGCGACCTTCTTTCGTTCTACCTTAAAAAGCCGGTGTCAAATCGGTTTTTTTTCTAATTATTAATCTCTAACCGAAAACTTGTAGACGCTAGATAATAGCGCTGTTACAAGCTTTTCAAACTCCCCATTTATGACAGAAAAATCATTCGAACAAGAAAATCCTTTTGCCCAAGAAAACTTTGCTGAGCTTTTCGAAGAATATGAAAAAGACAGTCAAAAGCTAGTAGAAGGCACCGTCGTTAAAGGCGTAATCGTTGGCATCAGCGACAAAGGTGTGGCAATTGATATCGGCGCAAAATCAGTCGGATTCATTGACATTGCAGAATTTAAAAGAGACGGCGAAGTTTCTGAAGGAGACGTTGTTGACGTTTTCTTGGAACGCCTAGAAAACAAAAGAGGCGAACTAATCGTTAGCCGTGATAATGCTAGAAGATACATTAATTGGTATTTCTTGAAAAATTGTCTTGAAGACAAAACTACTATTGAGGGAACAATCATCGGAAAAGTTAAAGGCGGCTTCGCAGTTGACGTTAACGGCATCACTTGCTTCTTGCCTAGAAGCCAAGTTGACACCATGCTCCTTACTGATGACACCTTTTTGATTAACAAAGTTGAAAAATTACAAGTTCTTAAAATTGACGATATCCGCGGTAACGTGGTTGTTTCAAGAAGAGCTATTTTGGAAACTCAACGTAACGTCGAAAAAGATAAAGTTCTTGCCACAATCAAAGTGGGCGATGCTCTAGACGGTATGGTTAAAAATATTACCGACTACGGTGCATTTATCGATTTCGGTTCGTTTGACGGTTTGTTGCACTTAACTGACATCTCTTGGTGCAGAGTTCGCCACCCATCTGAAGCTTTGAAAGTTGGACAAGAAGTTAAAGTTCAAGTTATCAAATTTGACGCTGAAACTAAACGCGTTTCTCTTGGCATGAAGCAATTGCAACAAAATCCTTGGGAATCAATCGCTCAAAGATACCCAGTTGGCGCAGTTGTGAAAGGTAAAGTTACCAACATGACTACTTACGGTGCTTTCGTTGAAATCGAAGCTGGCATTGAAGGTCTAGTTCACGTTTCAGAAATGAGCTGGTTGAAAAACAACTCAACTCCAAACAAATTTATCGCGTCAGGTCAAGAAGTTGAAGTTATGGTTTTGGACATCAACTCTCAAAACCACCGTATTTCTCTAGGCATGAAACAATGCGAGAAAAATCCTTGGCAAGCTTTCTCTGAAAATCACCAAGTTGGTGATGTAGTTGAAGGTGTTGTGAAAAACTTCACTGAATTCGGTCTTTTCATTGGCTTCGATAGCGGTGTTGATGGTTTGATTCACGTTTCTGACATTTCTGCAGAAGGCGCTCCTGAAGAAGTTTTGAAGAAATTCAAAAAAGATGAAAAAATCAAAGTAATGGTTTTGGGCAGCAACTACGAAAAAGAACGTATCAGCCTTGGCATCAGACAGCTTACCAGCACAACTTTCAAAGACGATTTGAACAAAATCGAAACTGGTTTGATCGTGTCTTGCGTGATCATCAATGTTAAAAAAGACTTCCTAGAAGTTGAATTAGACAGCGGTTTGAAAGCTATCATCAAAAGACTTGATTTGTCTAACAGCAAATCAGATCAAAAAACTGAAAAATATGAAGTTGGCGACAGAATCGAAGCCAAAGTTATGTTGTTCAACAAAGTTAGCGGAAAATTGCTTTTGTCGATCAAAGACATGGAATCAGATGAGCAAGAAGCTCACATCTATTCTGGTGCAGCCGACACAGGAAACACACTTGCCAGCATTTCTGGTGACTTCCTAGAGTCACTTGCTGCAAGCAAAGAAAAAAAAGAAGAATAGGTTAGAATGTCTGACAATCTCGCCGCCTTAATTTATTTGAAGGATAAGGTTCACAAGTGGAAAAACATTGCGCTTTTGCTATGTGTTTTTTCCACGCTCCTTGCCATCAAATTTATTTTTGGCGGCAGTTTGTCAGATGGTTTACTTGATGGCGATTGTATCGCGAGCATCAAGGTTGAAGGAGTAATTTTAGAAGATGATTTTCGTAGCAAAACTTTAAAAGAACTCGCCGAAGAAAAATCGGTAAAAGCTGTTATTGTTAATATCGACAGCCCGGGTGGTGGCATTGTTGGTAGTGAAATTTTATTTGATGATCTACGCACAATCGCTGCAAAAAAACCACTAGTTGTAATTATGGGATCAGTTGCGGCGTCAGGCGGCTACATGGCTGCAGTGGCATCCGACTACATTATTGCGCATAATGGCACATTGACTGGTTCAATTGGTGTCTTGATGGAATCTCAAGAATTTACCGAACTTGCCAAAAAAGTTGGCGTTAAATTTAACACTTACAAATCGGCACCGCTTAAAGCGAGTCCCTCACCATTTGAAAAATCCACTCCACTAGTTGACCGCGTTGTCAAAGAAACCATTGCTGACTCTTACCAATTTTTTACTGATTTAGTGCGCGACAGAAGGGGTGCAAAAATTAATAAAGAATTTGCGGCTGTTGTTTTTGACGGACGAGTATTTACCGGAAGACAAGCTTTAAGAGCTGGATTAATTGATGAAATCGGCGGCAAAGATCAGGCGCTTTCGTATCTAGAAGCTAACAAAATTAACGTGAAGAAATTGCCAATTCATGAAATTGAAATCACCAAAAAAGAAGAAAAATTCCTCGATAAATTTGTAAGTCAGATACCGTTTTTTGGTGGTGCAAAAACTGCAAATTCTAATCACCAAATTATGGCGATAATGAATTAGCAAATATAGTTGCGAAGCCACGTCAAACGGGCTTCGAAACTTATGTTTGCTATTTAAATTTGGGAATTTAGGTTGCCGCGCCTCAGCTTTTTTAAAGCTTTCGAATCGGGTTTTAATTTCAAAACTTTTATATCAATCAATCCTAATTTTTATGACTAACAACACCGAGATTTTTGACAGAGTTAAAAAAATCATCATCAACCATTTGGGCGCTGAAGAAGCTAAAGTTGTAGAAGCTGCAAATTTCATCGATGACCTAGGCGCAGACAGCTTAGACCAAGTTGAATTAGTTATGGCATTCGAAGAAGAATTCGGGATCGAAATCCCTGACGAAGCTGCAGAAAAAATCACAACTGTTGGCAGCGCGGTTAAATACATTTCTGAAAACATGTAATTGGTGTTTTCTAATAGAAAAAGCCTCTGAGGTTTTGCCTCAGGGGCTTTTTTTATGTCTGTAATTTTTATAGCTCCCTGAGCAAAGGCCGAAGGCCGTCGTCGAAGGGCCTGAAACTCGGAGATTCGGGACCCTTCGACGACGCTCGCGCTTTGCTCAGGGACCTATAAAAATTAAACGTAATCGAGTGGATCCTTAATCCCAGCCGCCTCAAAACCATCGAGCCTCAGCTTACAAGAATCACAATGCCCACAAGAAAGAATCTCCTCACCTTGCACCACTGGATCGTAGCAAGAATGAGTTTGTGAATAATCCACACCCAACTCCAAACCCTTGGCAATAATTTCCTTTTTACTTAACAAAATCAGCGGTGCCTTAATTTTAAAGCGTCCGTGATTTTCAATCCCAGCAACTGTTGCCAAATCAGCCAGCCTTTCAAAAGTTTCAATAAATTCTGGCCTACAATCAGGATAGCCGCTGTAATCAACCGCATTGACGCCAATAAAAATATCAAAAGCGCCAACCACTTCGGCGTAAGCTAGGGCGTAAGATAAAAAAATTGTATTGCGCGCCGGAACGTAAGTGATGGGAATTTGATTAAACTTAGAAGTCTTTTGGTCTTTGGGCACGGCAATTTCGTCAGTCAAAGCGGAGTGACCGAAAATTCTTAAATCAATCTTAGCAGTTTTATGTTCTTTAGCGCCCAAATTTTTGGCGATTTTCTGCGCTGATTTTAACTCAATTTCATGACGTTGTCCGTAAGAAAAACTCAAAGCATAAGTTTCAAAACCCATATTTCTGGCAATAGCAAGAACCGTTGTAGAATCTAATCCGCCGCTTAACAGCACGATGGCTTTTTTCATGAAAAAGAAGTTTAAAAATTGACTAAAGATTTTGCGATTTTATGTTGCGCTGCCTTCTATTAAAACAAAGAAATATTTTTGGGTGGTTAGCTCAGTTGGTTAGAGCGCTACGTTGACATCGTAGAGGTCGGAAGTTCGAGTCTTCTATCACCCACCAAATTCTCCGCTTTTTTCCTGCCAATAAATCGAAATTAAAAATGAAATTACCACCAATTGGAAATGGTAAAAGTGCAGAACAATTAGATCTAGAACGAGCAGCAGCTCAAAAGATGAGAGATGATTTAGAAAGACTAGAAGAGGACAGGGAAGCAGGCATAGAAACTATCATAGATGACGAGGAGGCGGAAAATTATGTTTTTGGTGCGGCCGACTTTCAACAGCAAGTTTTATCACAAGAAAAAGAATCAAGCGTTTTGGCATCTCCTCTTGAATCGGCGGTTAATGGTTTCGTAAAAATAGCTTTAGACAAAGTTGTTGAAGCAAATGTTGCAGAGCTTGAAGAAAGCAAACGAAAATTATCCGGCGAGTCAGCTCAACCTAAACTTTCACAACAGCAAAGCGATGTTTTGCAACAAGTCGATCAAGACTTGCAGATAGATCTTGGGCTCGGGGAAGAGCTTGTCGCTAAGTTAGAATCTGATCCAGCTAAGGCCAAGACGGCATTTGAAAATATCTCAGCGCTTCTTAAAGATGGCGCGCAAGACAGCGCACAAAAGAAATCGGCAATAGGCGCGATTGGCAATGAAACTAACGATTCAGCGCTGCAAATTTTTGCTAATATGTCTCAAGAGATTATTGGCCTAAAAGATGAGGGGAAAATCAGCGAAGAAAAAGAGAAACAGGTTATACAAAAACTCACAGAACAATTCGCATTTTTAGGTGATGGCCAGAAGCGCACTGCAGAAGAATCAGTGGAGCTTGCATTAGTTAATGCAGAAAAAGTTTCTACAGATGGGGTGATATTAGTCGCATTGGAAAAAGGTTTGCTCGATACGATGAATTCGATCAAAGAAAAAAATCAGCCTGAAGAGTATGAGCAAGATTTTGAAGAGGAAGAAGAGCAAGATGAGATAGAGGAAGATGAAGTAGAGCAAGATGATCCAGAGGAAGAATCTGAAGAACGGAAAGAATTAAAAAAGAAAAAAGCTCAAGCGCTAAAAAGCACTGATACGAAAGAGCCAGAAGGTCCCGAGAAAGATCAGAAAAAGAAAAGAGGCATTTCTTACAAAGACGCTGAGGAATTTGCAAAAGTTGCAACAAAGCCAGCTTTGAGACTGGGAATAGCTTTGGCTCTGGCATTTGCAGTTCCAGGCTTTGGTGTTGTGCTTGCTGCAGGATTTCTTTTGGCTACCAGTTCAAAGGAAGAAGAGAAGCAGAATGAAAAAAAACCGGAAGATCGTCCTCTAGAAAATGAAGCCGATAAGTATTTGGAAAGGCGCGAAAAAATGAGAGAGCAGATTGAAAAAGGTGGACCAGATACCGAGGTAGGAAAAGTAACGCATGGAGTTGAGTTGGCGGAGGAAGAAGGTTTGGGTGCAATCGCAAGCACGTTAAAGACGGCAAACAGCTCTTTGAAGAGAGTTGATGGTCCGGTGCAAGTGGAACAAGGAAAAAAACCTGTATCTCAAGTGTCATCAAAGTTTGATGAACAAACTTTAAAAGAGGCGAGAAGTGCGGTAAGTGGTTTAGATTCGAATAATCTTGAGAACTCTAGTTCTCATGCAAATGCCACGGTAGTTTCTGTCAAAAAGACTGGGCCAATAACAATCTAATAAAAAAGGAGAGGTTTTTACTACTCTCCTTGAATTAATGTTCGTCTAATTTTAGCGCCGCTAAAAACGCACTTTGCGGAATTTCTACATTACCGATTTCGCGCATTTTTTTCTTACCTTTTTTCTGCTTATCTAAAAGTTTTCGTTTGCGCGAAATGTCGCCGCCGTAGCATTTGGCGGTCACGTCTTTACGCATTGCAGTGACGGTTTCACGAGCCACGATTTTGCCGCCGATGGTGGCTTGAATCGCAATGTTAAACATTTGTTTTGGAATCAGATCTTTCAGCTTAGCGCAAATTGCACGTCCCCTGCCTTCAGCGCGAACTTTGTGAGTGATGAATGAAAGCGCGTCAACCGGCTCGCCGTTAACCATGATGGTTAGTTTAACCAATTGGCTTTCTTCATAACCATCCATTTGCCAATCGAAACTGGCATATCCTCTAGAGCAAGATTTCAAGCGGTCGTAGAAGTCATAAACAATTTCGTTAAGCGGCAGGCGATAAACCAACATGGCGCGATCTCCCACGTAGCTTAACTCTTTTTGAATGCCGCGTTTTTGGGTGCAAAGGTCTAAAACTGATCCGAGATATTCGTCTGGCGTCATGATTGTCGCCTTAATCCACGGCTCTTCCATTTTATCAATTTTCATCACATCCGGCATTTCGGCGGGGCTGTGAACGTAGAGCAAATCTTTCTCTTTTTCTTCCTGCGACAAGTTGCGGGTGCGCATGCTGTAAACTTTGTAAATCACCGATGGCGCTGTGGTGATTAAGTCTAAATCAAATTCGCGCTCAAGACGTTCTTGGATAATTTCCAAATGCAAAAGACCTAAGAAACCGCAGCGGAAGCCGTGTCCTAAAGCTGAAGAGGTTTCTGGCTCATATTCAAAACTGGCATCGTTTAAATGCAGTTTGCCAAGTGCGTCGCGGAATTTTTCGAAGTCAGAAGCGTCAATTGGGTAAATGCCGCAGAAAACCACCGGCTGATTTTGTTTAAATCCGGGCAATAAAGTTGCGGTGTCGTTGGTTGACAAAACGATGGTGTCGCCAACTTTACAATCTGCAACTTGCTTAATTTGAGCGTTTAAGAATCCTACTTCACCGGCCTTTAAGTCTTCGCAGAAAACTTTTTTCGGGGTGAAAAATCCAACCGAATCAACCTGGTAAACGGCATTTGCCGCCATCATTTTTATTTTTTGACCCTTCTTAATTGAGCCGTTAATGACGCGCACCAAAACGATTACGCCAAGATATGGATCATACCAACTATCAATCAAAAGCGCTTTGAAATCGCCGTTTAAATCGCCTTTTGGGGCAGGAAGTTTTTTTACAATTGCCTCAAGTGTCTCGTGAATTCCAACGCCGGTTTTAGCTGAAACTAAAATTGCTTCTGAGGTGTCGATGCCAATTACTTCTTCAATTTGTTTTTTAACGCTTTCTGGGTCAGATGCCGGAAGGTCTATTTTGTTTAGAACCGGAACGATCTCGTGATTATTGTCGATTGCCTGATAAACGTTGGCCAAAGTTTGCGCCTCAACGCCTTGAGTTGAATCAACTACTAAAATTGAACCCTCGCAAGCCGCCAAACATCTGCTCACTTCATAGCCAAAATCAACGTGGCCAGGAGTATCCATCAAATTCAACATGTAAGTAATGCCGTCATCTGCTTTGTAGGCAAGGCGCACGGTTTGGGCTTTAATCGTGATGCCGCGCTCTTTTTCAATATCCATCGAATCAAGAATTTGCGCTGACATTTCACGCGCTTCAATAGCGCCGCATTCTTGAATTAAGCGATCAGAAAGAGTTGATTTGCCATGATCAATATGGGCAACAATCGAGAAGTTGCGGATGTGGGAGAGGGAAGTCATTATTTTTAAATTAGTTTTTCTGGTTTGGAATTTTTCTTAAGTCGCTTTTGAACTTCTTTAATATTTGTTGGAGTTGGCAATTTCTCAGGCATGGTTCCGCCAAGTTCAGCAATGGTTTTGCGAACTTTTTTACCAATTTCTAAATGAGTTTTATTCGACTCACTTTGTCCAAAAATATTTTCACGTTTGAGCTTTGCCTCAGCTTGCGTGGCCCGAAATAAATTTGCAGCTAATTCTTCACTGCCCATATGATCCAAAATTGTTTCTTTGGGTTTGAGCTTTTTCTTTTGATGAATTTCTTTTTGGCGTAATCCGCCATACAAACCCATGTAGCCAAAATCTTGAAAAGTGGCGTAATTTGTAACTCCAGCAGTTTTTGCAGTGCTTGCCAATTTTTTATTATGTTCCTTCAACTCCTCTCTTAAGTAAACGCGATTACGATCTTCAATTAGTTGATCACTCAATTCCTGTTTTCTCGTCTGAATTGCAAAATAGGTCTGAGCCTGCGCTATCTCTTCTTTGCGAGGGTCACTATTTTGCGCAATTAAGTAACAAGCATAACGAGACAAATTATAATCATCGACGTTTCGTCCTACTCCCAAGCCTATCGCGACCATTTCGCTGGCGCGGGCGAAATGGAGCGAAACCGCTTGTTTACTGCCTTGACACGCTATCTTAGCTCGCTCAATTGCTGGTAAAAACTTGTTATATTCGCTGTAGCCAAGAAATTTGAAAAGGTCGCGAGCGCTCCAGTACTCTTGGTTGTGCTCATTAATTTTTTTGATTTTTTCGAAGATATTTCTTTTCGTTTTCATGTGGTGTGATTTTTGGTTTAAGAATTAAGAATCGAGAGTTTAAGGTGACGCTCTCGCTTAAAATTTTTATCCCTTAAAAATTAATTCTAAATTTAATTTTCTTCACGAAATGTCTAACCACAAACTTCAGCCGGTTCGCGGCACTAAAGACCTATTTGGCGACGAGATCAAAATTTTTAATCACATCGTTTCAGTGGCGCGCAAAAAGAGTGAATCTTTTGGTTTTGAAGAATTGCAAACGCCAATTTTTGAATTTAGCGAAGTCTTTGAACGCAATCTGGGCGAGGCTTCAGACATTGTAACTAAAGAAGTTTACAAATTTCCTGATCGCGGCGACAACATGCTAACTTTGCGTCCAGAGTTCACTGCTGGCGTGGTTCGTGCCTTAATTTCTAACGGTGAATTACAACAAGTTTTGCCGAAAAAGTTTTTTTCTTTCGGACCAATTTTCCGCTACGATCGTCCACAAAAAGGTCGTCAGCGTCAGTTTCACCAAATTAATTTTGAAGTTTTTGGTGAAGATAATTTTTTCTGCGATGTTGAATCAATCATGCTTGCAGCCTCAGTTTTGAAGGGTTTGGGAGTTTTGGATCAAACTGTTTTAGAAATAAATTCTTTGGGCTGCCCGCAAACTAAAGCTAATTACGAAGAAGCTTTAACTGCTTATTTCACCAAATTTAAAAATGATTTGTCGCGTGACTCGCAAGTGCGCTTAGAAAAAAATCCACTTCGCATCCTTGATTCTAAAGAGTCGCAAGACATTGAATTACTTTCTGACGCGCCAGAAATTTCGAAATTTTTCTCTGCAGAAGCAAAATTGCGTTTTGATTCGGTCTTAAATTTGCTAACAAAATTCGGCATCAAATACCGGGTCAATCAACGTTTGGTGCGTGGTTTAGATTATTACACTTCAACCGTTTTTGAGTTTGTAATGAGCCACGAAGGCGCACAAAACACGGTTTTAGCGGGAGGACGTTACGATAATTTAGTTGAAAAAATGAGTGGCAAAAAAGTGCCAGCATTTGGTTTTGCTGCGGGCGTTGAGCGTTTGATGCTTTTAGCAAAATTAGACTTACCAAAAACGCGTCCAATTGCGGTTAATTACATTTCTGAAAAAGAAAAAACTTACGCTTTCGAGGCGGCGCAAAAACTGCGCTGCGCTGGCTTTGCCGTTGAATTTGTTTTGGATGGAAATTTCAAAAAACAAATGAAACGCGCCTCACAAAATAATTCACGTTTTGTGGTAATTGCTGGTGAAGATGAAATGAAAAATGGTGAGGTTTCGGTGAAAGATTTTGACAATTCGACCGAGCAAAAAGTTAAGCAAGAATTGCTTGTGCACTATCTTGAAGGAAAAATCTAAAAAATGATTAAAGCTCTTTTTCAATTTAAAAATTTCGAAAAAAACTTCCGCTTTTTCGCGCCTTTTTCTTTTGTATGTTTTTTGGTTTTTTTGAGCTTGGCAATTCCGGCAATTCTTTATTCACCAAACGATTACCAACAAGGAAACGCGGTAAGAATAATGTATGTTCATGTTCCAGCCGCTTGGATGGCGTTGTTAGTTTACACGCTGATGGCGATATTTAATTTGTCGGGATTCATCTGGAAAAATCCATTTTTCTATTTGATTGCAAAATCAATCGCATGGATTGGCTGTGTATTTACTTTTATCACTCTGGTGACCGGCAGCCTTTGGGGCAAGCCGATTTGGGGAGCTTGGTGGGTTTGGGATGCGCGACTTACCTCAATGCTGATTTTATTTTTTCTCTATCTCGGTTACATCATTTTGCTCGACTCTTTTGACGATCGCGAAAAAGGCGAAAAAATCGCCGCGATTATTTCCATCATCGGCTTCGTAAATGTGCCAATCATTAAATTTTCAGTGGAATATTGGAACTCGCTGCACCAGCCAGCAAGCATTATGCGCAGCGGCGGAGTGGCGATTGATCCATTAATGTTAAAGCCACTTTTATTGATGTTTGGCGTTTATTTTTCCTACTTTGTTTTTCTGTCTTTGCTTCGTGTAAAAACTGAAATTCTATTAAAAAAATCTCAAAAATTATGACATACCTCGTCACCGATAATTGTGTACGTTGTAAATACACTGATTGCGTTTCGGTCTGCCCAGTTGATTGCTTTTACGAAGGCGAAAATATGTTGGTGATTGATCCAGAAGCCTGCATTGATTGCGGTGTTTGCGTGGTTGAATGCCCAGCTGAAGCGATTTTTCCTGAAGCTCCTGATTTGGTTGAGTGGGTTGAAATCAATCGCAAATATGCCAAAGAGTGGCCGGTAATTACTAAGCAAAAAGCGCCTCCCGCTGACGCTAAAGATTTTGATGGCGTTAAAGATAAGTTCAAAAATCTCTTCGATCCGCGACCGTTTAAAGGCGAATCAACTAAATAAATTCTCAAAAAAAATGACCGAAAATTTTTCTAAAAATAAAGAAGCTCTGCGTCGCTTGCCAAAACCCAAAGCAGTGATTTTTGATTGGGATAATACCTTGGTTGACACTTGGCCCCTAATTCAAGGTGCCATTGATAAAACCATGGTAGATATGGGTCGCGAGCCTTGGGGTTTAGAAAAAGTTCGCGATAATGTGCATAAATCAATGCGTGAATCTTTTCCGGAAATTTTTGGTAATGACTGGCAAAAAGCCGGCGAGATTTACAAAAATTCTTACCGCTCAACTCATTTGGATCGCATTCAACTTTTGCCCGGAGCCTTAGAACTCATTAACGCTTTGCAAGAAAAAGGCATTTTGCAATTTGTCGTCAGCAATAAAATCGGCGTAACTTTGCGCAAAGAAGCGGCAAAAATTGGCGTTGATCAAAAGTTTTTTGCTTTGATTGGCGCAAGTGATGCATCTTACGACAAGCCAAGTAAAGAGCCGGTGGAATTGGCTTTTTTGGGCACCGATTTAGATCCGAAAAAAGATGTGATCTGGTTTGTTGGTGACACGATTGCAGATGTGGAATGTGCTTATAATTCGGGGTGCTTGCCGATTGTGATTGGGCATTCTAATGACCAAGTTTCTAAAACTATTTTAGCAAAAGTTTTAGCAGAAGGCGGCAGAGGTGAGGGCGCATTGCCGCTTTATTTTGATCACTCTGAGTTGATTGCGCTGCTGTAATAAAATATTGGCGGTTATCTAAATAAAAAAACTGTCATCCCTAACTTTGTTCGGGGTGACAGTTTTTTTTGATAGGGCGGTTTTTTATTTTTTCTTCTTATTCTTCATCCAACGATCCAACAAAGCCTCAATCGCTTCGCGTTTGATTGGTTTCGAGACGAAATCATCCATTCCGCTCTCGGTGCATTTTTTCTTATCAGATTCGCCGGCATTGGCGGTTAAAGCAAAAATTGGCACTGGATTTTCTGAGCCACGTTCTTTTTCAATTTCGCGAATTTGTCTAGTGGCTTCGAAGCCGTCCATGATTGGCATTGAGCAATCCATGAAAATAATGTCGTAGCGTAAGTGGATGAATTTATTGAGCGCTTCTTGGCCATTTTCGGCGAAGTCAATTTCAAAGCCGAAACGCTTTAAAATCATATGCGCCACTTTCACATTCACTTCATTATCTTCGCAAAGCAGCACTCGCAAACCCTTAGTTTCCAAATGCTCATCAATAACTTTGCCTTGCTCAATTAAGGCGCCTTCTTCTTCGTAATAAGTGATTTTGAAAATGAAGAACAGAGCCAACATCAAGCGGTTTTTCTTGATCGGCTTGGTGACGATGCGATCGAATAATTTTAGCGCCTCTGACGAAATTTTTAATTTTGCTTGCACCGAAGTTAATAAGATCAGTGGAATATTTTTGAGTTTTTCGTTGCTCTTAATTTTGGCAACAATCTCAGCCGCATCAATGCCAATATGGGCGTTGTGACTGATAATAATCGCGCCGCTATCGGCATATTTTTCTAACTCAGCTACGGCAAGGTTTGCGGTTTCTGGCGGAGATTCAGTAGAAACGCTGATTAGATTATGCTTCATTTGCAGTTCGCTAAAATACTGCGCCAAAATTTCTTGAGCGATTTTGTTATTTTCTAAAATCGTAACTTTTTGATTGATGATTTCAGATTTTTGTTTCGAGTAATTTTCTCCCCCATCTTCCTCAGAAGATTTTTTCATCGGAATGACAAAATGGAAATTTGAGCCTTTGCCGAGTTCACTGCTAATTGAGATTTTGCCATGCATTAGTTCGGTTAGCTCTTTGCAAATTGAAAGGCCAAGTCCGGTGCCGCCGTATTTTCTGGTGGTGGACATGTCAGCTTGGCTGAAAACTTTAAACATGCCTTGCAGCTGCTCAGGGCTCATACCAATGCCACTATCTTTGATGTTGAAATGAACGAAGAACATTTCGCCTTCAACTTTTTCTAGTTTGAGCTCAATCAAAATTTGCCCGTAATAAGTAAACTTAATCGCGTTATTGATTAGGTTATTCATGATTTGCCTGATTCTACCTGAGTCGCAAAGCAGAGAGGTTGGAATGTCGTTGGCGATGCTAGTGAGAATTTCGAGGCCTTTATTATTGGCAGTTGGCGACATTAAGTTGGCAACGTCTTCAACTAAATCGCGCAGATTTGATGGGATATTTTCAATGTCGATTTTGCGCGCTTCGATTTTTGAGAAATTGAGAATATCGTTTAGAATCAAGAGCAGCGCGTCGGCGGAGCGATAAATTGTGCTGGCTTGGTCAAGTTCTTCATCTTTTAAATTGCCAGATTCTCGTAGGGCTTGGCTCATGCCGATAATTCCATTCATCGGGGTGCGCAGCTCGTGACTCATGTTCGAAAGGAATTGGCTTTTTGCCACGCTGGCGGCTTCAGCTGCTTCTTTGGCTTTAACTAGCTCTTCAACGAATGGTCCGATTTGTCTTCTTTTGAAAATGAAAATTGTCGTCATGAAAAATAACGCCACGCCAAATGATTGACCTACTGAAACCATCAAAGCGAAACCAAGTTTCTGCCAAGCAGTTTTCTTGTGATAGCCAACAATTACGGTGGTGTTATATTCGGTGGATCTTTGGAAATGGTTAAAGAGGCAGCCGCCCAAATCAAATTTGAATGGTAGAGTTTCAAAAGTGATGGAGCGGTGCAGTTCAATGGCTTCGCGCAAATAGCCTTTGGAGCGGAAAACTTCTTTGTCATAATTTTCAGCGGGGAAGTTTTTGGAGTGAGCCAGCATGTCAAAATTGCCGTCAATTACGGTGTAGCAAACGTCAGCATCATCAAAAACCCAATCGATTTGTCTTTGGATTACTTCAATTGGCAGCTGAGCAATAAATATTCCGATATTTTTTAGGTTTTCATAATCGATCCTCATGGCCGTTGGCAGCATGTCGTAAGAGGCGATGTCGGTTTCGATGTGAACTAGTTTTCCAACTTTAAAGCGCCAAGCATTTTTGCTTTTGGCCTCGGCGATTGGGAAATAATTTTGTGGATCAACCGGGGTTTTTAAAACGCCTTTTTCAGAAGTGACCACTACTTTGTCATTATGATCAACGAAGCTTATGCTCATCCAAGATGAGACGTTTTTTTGCAGCAAATCTTTGTTCAAAGTTTTTTGCAAAACCTTGGCGATGGTTTTCTTATCTTTCTCGCCGCCTAAAGTTAAAAGCTTGTCACCAACGTAGTGTAAGAGGTGGTCGGTACCATGAGCACCTTGGCAGATCGC
>CAIUFU010000150.1 GCA_903898475.1 uncultured Alphaproteobacteria bacterium
ACACCGAAGAAGTGGCTAATAATTTGAAGAAGAGTAACTGTTTTATTCTTGGTATACGGCCAGGTGCTTCAACCGCTATACATTTAGATAAAATTGTTTCTCGCTTGACGTTAATAGGTGCTATTTACCTGATATTTGTTTGTGTTACACCAGAAATTTTAGTTACCAGATACTCAATACCATTGCATATTGGCGGTACAGGGATTCTGATTATGGTTAACGTGGTTTTAGATTTGATTAATCAAGTGCAGTCGCATCTGTTCTCAAGTAAATATGGCTCTGGTACTAAAAGAAGAAGGGTGAGGGTTAGGGGATGAACTTTGTTTTTTTGGGCGCTCCCGGCTCTGGAAAGGGTACGCAGGCTGCAATGCTTGCTGAAAAGCTAAAGATTAAAACGATTTCAACGGGAGAGGCTTTGCGCAAAGAAGTTCTTTTGCAAAGCGAGATAGGAAAAGATGCCAAATCTTATATGGATTCTGGGCAGTTAGTTCCAGATAACGTGGTTGTCGGCATTATTAAAAAACAGCTTACCGAGGGAGATTGTGATACTGGATTTATTCTTGATGGATTTCCTAGAAATATAAAGCAAGCAGAAGATCTTGGAGAAATGCTTCTTCTTATTGGTAAAAAAATCGATATTGTTTTTGATTTTCAAGTTGCTGAAGAAGTTTTGATAAAAAGAATTGCTGGAAGGTTTTCCTGTAAAAATTGTAGTGCGGTTTATAACCGATATTTCAAAGTCCTTAAAAAAGAAGGAATTTGTGACGAGTGCCGATCAAATCAGTTCGATAGTAGAAGTGATGATAATGAGGTGACTGTAATTAATCGTCTTAAAGTTTATCATAATTCAACTGCTCCACTGATAGAATATTATAAAAAAATTCACTTGCTTCTTCCAATTGACGCCGTAAAAAGCGCCCCCCTCGTTTTTGAGGAACTGGTAGGAACAATTCGTAAGGCTTCCATACAATAAATATTAATAAAAAAAGAGGGTACTTAGCTTGGCTAGAATCGCTGGTGTAAACATTCCAAAGGAAAAACGTTTCGTAATTGCGCTAACCTACATATATGGAATTGGTAGCAATACCGCACAAAAAATTTGTCAAAAATTAAAAATTGATCTTCAGCAAAGAACTCATCAAGTTAGTGAAGAGAAAATTGCTCAGGTAAGATCATTATTAGAGAAAGAGCGTTCAGTTCTTGAAGGAGACTTAAGAAGAAAAGTTGCCGCTGATATTAAAAGATTGGCAGACATAGGTTGTTATCGCGGAATCAGACATGTGAAAAAACTTCCGGTCAGAGGTCAAAGAACTCATACTAATGCTAGAACTCGTAAGGGTAAAGGTGTTGCAATTGCTAATAAGAAAAAAGCCGTTAAATAATTAAAAATATGACAGAAACCAAATCTCAATCAAGCGACAAAAAAGTAACACCTAAGAATTCTAGTAAAAAGAAAAAGAGTATTGTTAACGGAGTAGTACATGTTTTTGCTAGCTTCAACAATACTATTATTTCGATTTCTGACTTGAGTGGAAATATTGTTTGCTGGTCTTCGGCTGGAAAGCATGGTTTTAAAGGATCTAGAAAAGCTACTCCTTATGCCGCTCAAGTTGCCACACAGCATGTAATTAACTCAGCAAAAGAATATGGTTTGCAAAATGTGTTAGTTGAAATCAGAGGTCCAGGAGTTGGTCGTGAAGCATCTTTAAGAGCTATTCAGGCTGCTGGTGTTAATGTTACTTTGATCAAAGACATTACTTATCACCCTCATAATGGATGCCGTCCTGCTAAAAGACGCCGCGTTTAATTGTTTGAGAGTATCCTAAATTTTTTAACCAAGATTATTTTTTGACGTATGGTAATTTTAAAAGAAAGCTGGCATTCGCTTACTAAGCCTAGCTCAGTTGTTGTGAAAGATGGTTGTGATAATACAACTAAATCAACAATTGTTATGGAGCCTTTTGCTAGAGGATTTGGTAATACATTAGGTAACGCTCTTAGGAGAGTTTTATTATCTTCAATTAATGGTTTCGCAGTTACTTCTGTTAAAATTGAAGGTGTAATGCATGAATATAGTGCAATTGATGGCGTTAAAGAAGATGTGCTTGATATCATCATGAATCTAAAGTCGTTGGCTGTAACCAAAGGTGATTCTTCTCATACAATTCTGAAACTATCCGCGAATAAATCTGGGCCAGTATATGCTGGTTCGATAGAAGTTCCTGCTGGAGTAGAAATTTTGAACAAAGATCTTATAATCTGTACTTTAAACAAAGGTGCAAAGATTGAGATGCAAATGAATATCGAGTGCGGCAAAGGTTATGTTGTTGCTGAGCAAGGTAAAAAATCGGATCGTCCTGTTGGAACTATCATGGTAGATGCTATGTTTAGTCCTGTTAAGAAAGTTGCATATAGAGTTGAAAATGCTAGAGTTGGACAAATCACTGACTTTGATAAATTGATCATGGAAATTGATACCAATGGTACCATTACTCCAAGAGATGCTTTAGCTGTTGCTGCTAAGATTTTGCAAGAGCAACTACAGGTCTTTATTAATTTCGATGTTAATAAAATCGATCTTCCAGTTCACAAAGAAATAGATATTGAGCCGGAATTTAACAAAAATCTTTTAAAAACAATTGATGAATTAGAGCTTTCTGTTCGCTCATACAATTGTCTGAAAAATGAAAACATTATCTACGTTGGCGACCTTGTTTCTAAGAGTGAAGCTGAGATGCTTAAAACTGCGAACTTTGGCAGAAAGTCTCTCAATGAGCTAAAAGAAAATCTTAAAGCTATGGGTTTAGGATTCGGTATGAAGCTTGTTAACTGGCCACCAAAAAATATGGATGAACTACTTAAACTAAAAAACAAAGAATTCTAAAATGAAACACGGAATTAAAGGTAGAAAGCTTAATAGAAATAGCTCTCACAGAAAGGCTCTAATGCGCAATATGTCATTGGCTTTCCTAACTCACGAATTGATCAAAACAACGCTTCCAAAAGCAAAAGAACTTAGACCATTTGTTGAAAAAGTTATTCACTTGGCGAAAGTAGATTCTCTTGCTAATCGTCGTTTAGCTATCTCAATTCTAGGCAATCAAGACATTGCTGACAAATTGTTTAAAGAAATTGGTCCAAGAGTTTCTCAAAGAAATGGCGGATATACTAGAATCATGAAGTTCGGATTTAGAACTGGCGACAAAGCTCCAATGGCAATCATAGAGCTTGTTGACAGAGTTATTGCTGAAGAGCCAAAACAAGAAAAAGTGGTAAAAGCAGCAAAAAAAGCTTAGTTAGTCTTTGAGTTACCTCAAAGAATGAAGATAAAATTTAAGATAAATTATGAAAAAATTCCTTTCAGATTTTGCTCAAGAGCAAGTCAAAAAAATAAAAGAGTCTCGTGGTTTTGAATTAACAAGATTCGAAGTTGGCGATACAGTTAGTGTTAAATATAAAATTACTGAAGGTGCGAATACTCGTATCCAAGCTTTTAACGGCGTTGTAATTGCGACAGCAAAAGACAGAGATAACTATGCTGCAACTTTCACTGTTAGAAAAATCAGCAGCAACATCGGTGTTGAAAGAAAGTTCCCAGTTTACTCTCCACTTCTTGCTGGAGTTGACGTTTTGAAACATGGTGTTGTACGTCGTGCTAAACTTTACTATTTGCGTAATCTAACCGGTAAAGCTTCAAGAATTAAAGAGAAGTTAGACTTCTTTGATCAATCTACTGTTGTAGAAAAAGCTGCAACTAATGGAAATTCTTAAGTTCGTTAGATCAAAATTAAATTATAAAAAAGGCGGAAGTTTTTTACTTCTGCCTTTTTTTCTGCTTATAGTTTCTTGTGCGTCAGATCTATCTCATTATGGACGCGTAACGTTGCACAATGGTTCTAAAAAAGACTCATTTGTCTTTTCGGTTAATGAAGAATTCATCAAGTTGAATCCCAATTCTCCAAAAGATAAAAAAAATCCTAAAATGACGGAAGCTGAGTCTGAGCTTCTAGCTGATTTACTTAAGCAAAAGAGCTACTGTCTTAGCAAATACGGATCACCACTTTTCGACATTACATCTCGTCAGGAAAAAATTTACGACATGACATTTGCTCATTTAATTGAGCAAAATTACAACGCTAAGCCGGTGGCGCCACGTATGTATTTTGGGCGATGCAGAAAGGAATAAATTCCTTGCTATTGCTTGCTTCAAATCTAAGAAAACAACATATGTTTTTTAACTAAATTTCTTCGCTATGAATAATTTCATCTCATTCCTTACTTTCCGTACAATTTTTGTTTTTGCCTCAACGGCTTTCTCAATTTTGATCGTTATGATGGCATTAAACATTATCACGGTGGATGAAGTAATCGTAATCCTAAAGATGTCTCCAGAGGCTGCTAGCGCCTTTAAATTGGTGGTATCTAGAATCCAAGAAGTTACCGGAAATATCATGGATATTATTTCGCAGCTCCTCAGCAAATTATTCGGCTGGGCTGGTGTTGAAGTAGATCTAAGCAAAATCAAAGTTGATGTTCACCAAGGAGCAGGTTCTGGTTCAGTTGTTCCAGAACATCCGCCTTTAAATCCTCCTCACAAATAGTAGCTAGAAATTGTGGTCTCAATTTTAAATTTATTCAGGCTCGCTGCTTTATTTTTACTTTTTGCCCCGCTGTATTTTTTCGATAAAAATCGGGCAATTTATCTTTTTCTAAAATTAGCCGGACCTTCATTTATCAAGCTTGGACAAATATTGGCAGTTCGCCCCGATCTTGTCGGAGAAACTCTCTCCACCACTTTAGCACAATTTCAAGACAAGCTTTCGCCCTTTAGCAGCAAAAAAGTTAAGCAAATTTTGGCTCAAGAATTCGGCGAAAATTTCGACAAAATCTTCCAACAATTCGATTTTACACCAGTCGCCTCAGCCTCAATCGCCCAAGTTCACAAAGCCACCTTGCAAGACGGCACAATTGTTGCCGTAAAAATCCTGCGCCCGCAAATCACGCAAGTAATGGCGCGCGACATTTCTACTCTCAGGCTTTTAATCAAAATCCTTTCAATTTTCTCAAAATTTTTAGGCAAAAGTTTTTCCGATTTAGCGGATCTTCTTGCCGAAGTTTCCAAAAGCGAACTCGACCTTCTGCAAGAAGCAGCCAACGCCTCGCGCCTCAAAGAAGATTTAAAAGACGTCAAAGGTTTCTACGTGCCGCAAATTTTCTGGAAATTTTCTAGCTCAAAAATTCTCGTGCTCGAATGGCTCGACGGCATTCCATTTTCTGACAAAAAAGCCATTTTGGCATCTCCATTCGACAAAAAACAAATCGCCCAAAACCTTGTAATCAGCTATTTCGAGCAAGTTTACGCCAATGGTTTTTTTCATGCCGACATGCATCAAGGAAATTTATTTTTGCTCAAAAACGGTGACATTGGTGTGGTTGATTTTGGCATTGTCGGCCAAATCGACAAAAAAACTCGTCTTGCCGTTGCCGAAATTTTAATCGGTTTTCTGGGCAAAGATTACCAGCGTGTCGCGCAACTTCACATTGACGCCGGCCTTGTGCCTGCAGACACCAAAGTTGACAGTCTTGCGTTATCTTGCCGCAAAATCGGTGAAACAATTGTTGGCTCAAACGTCAAAGACATTTCCGTTGCCAAACTTTTAGCCAATTTAATCACAATGACGCGCGACTACAAAATGGAGGCGCGCCCTGAATTGCTTTTGCTACAAAAAACTATTTTGCTCGTTGAGGGGGTTGGAATCATGCTTGATCCCAATCTAAATATTTGGGATTTGGCGCGCCCTTGGGTTAAAGAATGGGCCAAAAAGAATCTTGGCTTTGACGCAAAAATTCGTGATACCTTGGTTGATTTATTCGAGATGGCGAAAAAGTTTTTGCGCAGCGTGTAAAAAAAGAGGGAGCCGCATGTACTACATCAAATCAAAAGCCGATTACAACCAGCAATATCAAGCCTCAATCTCTGATCCTCAAAAATTCTGGGCAGAAATCGCCAACAACTTTTTCTGGTTTGAAAACTTCACCCAAACCAGCAATTGCAACCTCGCACAAGGCCAAATCGAATGGTTTAAAAACGGCAAAACCAACATCTCTTACAATTGCCTCGATCGACATCTCGAAAAGCTCGGCGACAAAATCGCAATCATCTGGGAATCAAACGACCCACAAGAAAAAAGCCAAAAAATAACTTACAAAGAACTGCACGAACAAACTTGCCAATTCGCCAATTTGCTTCTGGCGCATGGCGTTAAAGCGGGGGATCGCGTTTGTATTTACATGCCAATGATTCCACAAAGCATGGTGGCAATGTTGGCTTGTGCCAGAATCGGCGCCATTCACTCGGTGGTGTTCGCCGGATTTTCGGCAAAATCTTTAGCCGGAAGAATTAAAGATTGCGGCGCTAAAATTTTAATCACGGCGGATTTGCTGTTTCGTGGCGAAAAAGAAATCGAACTTTTTGAAATCGCCAAAGAAGCGCTCTTGGAATGTGCTTTGGTTGAAACGGTAGTAATTTACAAAAGAGGCGAAAAAGAGCTGCTAGCGCCAAAAAATAGCCGCCTAAATTGTCTTTTGTGGCAAGACGAAATTAAAAAATATTCCAGTGAAAATCGGGCCGTAGCAGTCGATTCGGAAAATCCTCTTTTCATTCTCTACACTTCAGGCTCCACCGGAAATCCCAAAGGAATCGTTCACAGCACCGCTGGCTACATGGTTTACGCCGGATATTCATTTCAAAACGTCTTCCAATATCAGCAAGGCGACATTCATTTCTGCACCGCCGACATTGGCTGGATCACGGGTCACAGCTATTTGGTTTACGGCCCGCTTTTAAATGGCGCGACGATTTTAATGTTTGAAGGAATCCCCACCCACCCAACACCAGAGCGCTTTTGGCAGGTAATTGAAAAACACCAAGTAAATATTCTTTACACCGCACCAACCGCGATTCGGGCGTTAATGCAAAAAGGTGACCAGTTTGTTTTAGGCCACGATTTGTCGTCACTTAAAACTTTGGGAAGTGTTGGTGAGCCAATAAATGAAGAGGCTTGGAGCTGGTACAATGAAAAAATCGGCAAGAAAAAATGCCCGATTGTTGACACTTGGTGGCAAACTGAAACTGGCGGAATTTTAATATCAACAATGGCTGGCGTAACAGAAAGCAAGGCAGCGCATGCTGGATTGCCGTTGCCGGGAATTGTGCCAATTTTGCTCGACGATTTGGGAAAAGAAATTTTAGAAAAAAATAAAATTGGCAATCTCTGCTTCTCACAAAGCTGGCCAGCAATGGCTCGCGACATTTGGGGTGATCACGAAAAGTTTTTAAAAACTTACTTGCAGCCATTTCCAAAATATTATTTAGCCGGAGACGGTGCTTTCCAAAACGAGGATGGGCTTTACAGAATCATTGGTCGCACTGATGACGTGATTAAAGTTTCGGGGCATCGTTTGGGAACTGCTGAAATTGAAAATGCCATTAACTCGCATCCAAATGTTTCAGAATCAGCAGCAATTGGGCTGCCGCATCAAATTAAAGGCGAGGGGATTTGCGCTTTTGTGATTTTAAAAAGTGCGGCGCAAAATATTGAGGCTGAAATTCTCGCAATCATTCAAAAAGAAATCGGCGCCATTGCGCGTCCCGAAAAAATTTATTTTGTTGCCGACCTGCCAAAAACCAGATCGGGCAAAATAATGCGCCGCATTTTGAAAAAAATTATTGCGGGTGAAGAAAATCTCGGAGACATTTCAACCCTTGTAAATCCTGAAACCGTCGAACAATTAAAAAATCTCAAATAATGCAACTGACACTTCTTAAAGCAAAAATCCACCGTGCCACCGTGACCCAAGCTGACCTTAATTACGAAGGTTCAATCTCAATTGACACTGACTTGCTTGCGGCATCTGGAATCTTAGTTCACGAAAAAGTTGACGTGCTAAATATTAACAATGGCGAGCGTTTTACAACTTACACAATTCCGGCAGCGGCGGGTTCTGGCGCAATTCAAGTAAATGGCGCTGCGGCACGTTTGGTGCAAATTGGTGATCCGGTAATTATTATTTCTTACGCCTCGATGAGTGAAGAAGAAGCGAAAAAATATGTGCCAACTGTGGTGTTGGTAAATTCAAAAAATCAGCAAATTTTGAAGTAATTTGAAGAGGCTTCGAAGGCTTTTGGTTCTAGGGTAGAAGCCAGATCGTTAGATTTTCCGCGACGTCGCGGAAAATTCACTTTTTTGTCAGTCTTTTTTAAGCAAATAGTTTCTTGCAATTAAAAGATCGCTACCTACCTTGCGCCCCCTCTTTGAAGATGGTCAGACAACAAAATCTCAATACTTTAGGTAATTTATGAAAAGAACTTGGCAGCCAAGTAAAATTGTGCGCAAAAGAAGACATGGCTTTAGATCAAGAATGGCAACAGTTGGTGGACGTAAAGTTTTAGCTCGTCGTCGCTTAAAAGGTCGCGCTAGCCTGTCAGTTTAAATTTGTAAGTGCCGGCTAAAAAGTCGGCAATTACTCCTCTCTTTCAGACATCAGTTGAAAATACTCCAAATCAGAAAATCCGCAGAATTCCAAAATATCGGTAAAAAAGGTCAGAAGTTTTACTCAAAAACTATCCTCTTAATTTCCCACACTACTCCCCAAAATTACTTCCAAAATTTAACAGAAAATAAAAAGGCCAAAGATTTTTGTCGCGTTGGTTACACCGTTAGCAAAACTGTTGGCAATGCTGTAACGCGTAATCTCGCCAAAAGAAGGCTGCGCGCAATTTTTCGTGAACTGGCTTTGCTTCACGCTAAAAATCATTACGATTACGTTTTAATCGCGCGCCGAGAAATTGCTGAAGCTGATTTTGCAAAAATTTCTAGTGATTTGAAATTCTGCTTAAAAAGAATTCACTTAGCTGTGCAACCAATTTCAAAAACTAAAAAATAATCAAACATGCCGACTGAAAAAAAATCGAAAATTCCCTACATTTTTTTTGGATTTTTTGCCGTAATTTTCCTGGTAAATTTCTTTTACATCTACGTTGCTAAAAAGACGTGGAGCGGTGTTGTAACTGAAGACTCTTACCAGAAAGGCCGAGATTACAATGAAACTGTGAAGCAGGAAGCGCAGCAGAAAAGATTGGGTTGGAAAGTTAGCGCTGATTTTAATCGCAAAAATGAAGGCAAGGGCACAATATTTATTAGTCTCGAAGATGACAAAGGTCGCACAATTCCTGATGCCACAATTTTCGTTAATTTCAAGCGTCCGGCTCAAAGTGAAAAAGATTTTTCTAAGACAGTGAATTATGCTGATGGCACTTACAGAGCTGATGTGGAGTTTCCGCTTCAGGGTCAGTGGGACTTTGCAATGGTTGCAATGACCAAGGATAACAAGAGATTCGAACAAGTTGAGCGCCACTTTATTCAATGGTAAAATCCTGCTTACATTGCGGTGAAGATACAAAATCAACAGCAGAAGAATTTTGCTGTTTGGGATGTGCTACAGCCTACAAAATCGTGGGCAAATTTGGTTTTGAAAATTACTACAAATTACGCGAAATAAATTCTTCTGTCAGAAAAATTAAACCAGAAATTGCTGAAGAAATTGATGTTTTAGAATTTATTTCTCACGAAAAAGATGGTTCAAATTCGGTTTCATTAATGGTGCAAGGATTGCACTGCGCTGCGTGCGTTTGGCTGATTGAGAGCATTTTAAAAAAGCAGGAAAATGTTGTTTTAGCGCGGATTAATCTTTCTAAAAAAACTTTATTTTTGCAGTGGAGGGGGGATGCCAAAATCGGTAATGATTTGGTGCATTTGATTCACGAAATCGGCTACAAACTTCTTCCTTTTGACGCCGAAATTTTAAACAGCGCTGACAAAAAATATTCTGACTCAATCTTGCGCGCACTAGCTGTTGCTGGTTTTGGCGTGGGCAATGTAATGTTGTTTTCTTTTTCGCTGTGGTTTTCTGACGCTGGTGAAATGGGTAAAGAAAGTCGCAATTTGCTGCATTTCTTTTCGTCGCTGGTTGCTTTGCCAATTATTATTTTTTCAGCCCGACCATTTTTTTCTTCTGCGTGGCGCTCAATAAAACTGGGTTATCCCAACATGGATTTGGCGATTTCAATTGCCATTTTCTTAGCGTGCTGCGTCAGCCTTTTAGAAACTTTCAGAGGGGCCGCGCACGTTTATTTTGACTCAGCAATAATGCTGATTTTCTTTTTGTTGATTGGTCGTTATCTCGATTTGAAAGCACGCAAAAAAGCCTTCGCGATTGCCTCCGAATTTACTTTGCTTGCGGCGAGTTTTGGTCGAGTTGAGGAAAATTCTAAAATTAAAATTCTGCCAATTAAGCAGTTAGAAATCGGTATGATTTTGGTGGTGGCGCTGGGCGAAAAAATTTCCGCTGACGGAATTGTTATTGAGGGGACAAGTGAAATCGACACTTCGCTAATTAGCGGCGAAACCTTGCCTAAGAAGGTTGAAAAGAGTTCGGAAGTTTTTGCAGGCACTATTAATTTGACCGCGCCACTCAAAATAAAAATCACCAAATCGGCAAATAATAGTCTGCTTTCTGAGATTATTCGTTTGAGTGAAGAGGCCGAAAATAAAAAAATTCACTACATCAGAATCAGCGATTATTTGGCAAAATTTTACACGCCGGCAGTTCACATTTTGGCTTTTGCGACTTTTGTTTTTTGGTTCAAATCAGGCTGGGAAATTGCTTTAATGAATGCCACAGCAGTTTTAATTATTACTTGTCCATGCGCTCTGGCGCTCGCCGTGCCGATTGTGCAAACCATTGTGATTTCGAATTTTATTCGTAAAGGAATTTTGGTGAAGTCGGGTGAGGCGCTAGAAAAATTGCGTGGAATTGACGTGGTGGTTTTTGACAAAACCGGAAGTTTAACAATTGGTTCACCGCGTTTGCTGGATGTTTTTTTGCTCAAAAAAAACCAGAAATTCTCTCTCTCAAACGATCAAAAAAATTCTTATCTAAAACTTGCGGCATCTCTTGCGGCAAAAAGTCGTCACCCAATTTCTAAAGCAATTTCTGTTAGTTTTGATGGCAATTTAGAAGCGCTACAAGTTCAAGAAAATCAAGGCTTTGGCCTTGAAGCTAACTTTGAAAATAAAGTTTTAAAACTCGGCAGAAAAAGTTTTTGTGCGATCGAAAATAATTTGCAAATCGATGAAAATTTGTTGACCTGTTTTGCCAAATTCGGTGAAGATGAATTGGTATTTTTATTTGAAGACGCTCTTAAAGAAGATGCTAAAATCAGCATCGAAGCGCTGAAAAAACTTGGTAAAAAAATAATTTTACTTTCGGGTGACGCGCAAAATCCGGTAAAAAATGTCGCAGAAAAATTGCAAATTTCAGAATTTTATTTTGAGCAAACGCCAATTTCGAAAGTGCAATTTCTAGAAAAATTAAAAGCCGAAAATAAAAAATTCATTATGGTGGGTGATGGCATTAATGACGCTCCATCTCTGGCTTTGGCCGATGTTTCAATTTCATTTTCTAAGGCTTCAGACATCTCGCAAAATATTGCTGATGTGGTGATTTGCGGAGAAAAATTAATGCCAATCATTGAGCTAAATTATTTTTCAGCCAAAGCGATTTCACTAATGAAACAAAATCTTTTAATCGCTTTGATTTATAATTTAATTGCCGTGCCTTATGCCTGCGCCGGACATGTTGTTCCGCTGATCGCCGCAATTGCAATGTCGTCATCTTCTTTGCTCGTTTTATTTAATTCGCTTCGTATCAATTCTAGAGCAAATTTAAATTTGCTCTAATTTTTTTATCGTGGCATAAGTCAAGCCCCACCTTGTGGGGAACCCCACATACCAAATCAATTTGGTATTAATAGATTTTAGATTTGGTATGAAATGTCAGTTTTAATTTTCTTAATTCCAATAACTTTAGCCTTGGGCCTCTTGGGTCTAGCCTGTTTTTTATGGAGTTTGAAAAGCAAACAATATGAAGATTTGCAAGGTGCTGCCAACCGAATTTTGTTTGAAGATGAAGATGAAAAAACACCCAAAAAATAATTAAAATTCTTGCGATTTATTTGTTGTCTTTTGTAAGTGCTAAAATTAGGTTCGCGCCGCTTCCTTAAGGCCCAGAGCTTCAACAAAATTTCCGCACAAATGAAACAAATTTTTGGTAAGAGTTTTATTATTTTTTTAAGTTTAATTTTTGCTTCATGCGCTGCAAAAAATGAACAACAATCTCGAATCAGAATCGTTGATTTAGACGGAAAATCTCATCCAGTTATTACCAAAATTCCCGAGTTAAATAAGCAAGCAATGGCCTCGCAAGGCGTTTTTAAAGAGCAGTCAGAGACTTTTCAAAATAATCTTCCTGAGGAGCCAAAACAAAATTCGGCACCGCAAGCTCTTGCGTCAAACACTCCAGATTACGGTGCTGTTTCATCAGAAATAATTCAAAACACCCTGCAACCAAAACGCCCAACCGAGCAACAAGAAGCAATGGTAAGTGGTGGCAAACAATCAGACGAAGCGGTGGAATATGATTTGTCAAAACCGGAAGAAGACGCCAAGCCACAACCAAAATTAGAAGAAAAAAAATCAGCAAAAAAACACGAAGCTGCAACAAAAGTAGAGAAGGGTTTATTCGTGCAAGTCGGATCTTTTTCGAGTGTTGACAATGCCAAAAAAACTTTAGTGAAAATGAAAAAATTTCACAAAGGTCGCGTTGAAACTGTTGAAGGTGAAAAAACAATTTACCGAGTATTGCTTGGGCCATTTACCAGCAAGCCTAAAGCCTTGGCAATGGTTAAGAAAATTACCAACTCTGGTCATGAAGCTGTTTTAATGAGGAATAAATAGCAGATGGGATCTTGGCAAAAATTTTCGTTTAAGTTTTTATTTTTGCTGATTTGCGCTGCTCTTTTGGCATCTTGTTTTTCAACAAAATTGCCCAGCGTTAACGAAAATTTTGAAAAAAAATATGGTGAAGAAGTTTATAAAATGAACTCGGATCGCGTTTCCGGTTCGGCTTCCAATCAAATCACCGTGATGCAATCTCCAACTCCTGCAGATGTAAACGCCGCTCTGGCAAGTCGCGATTATTACGCTTATGTTGACGTAAATAAATTTAACGAAAAAGCGCCAGAAACTTACTTGCCAAATGGTGAAAGCTACGAGCAAACGAAAGCCGCAAGTCCGGCTAATTCTTTGCCGGCTGACATGTTTGAAGTAACTTACAATCTTGGTCTTTACCCTGCTTTTCGTAGAGCCGGCGCCGAGTTTGATCGCATTCCAATTCCGCCCCAAGATGTTTACGGAGTTAAAACTGAAATGTCGGAAAAGTCCTATTTGCTTGCCGGCAACGACTCAATGCAAAAAGCGGTCGATCACATGATTAGGGCAAAAACATCTGATGATATTGAAAATAGCGAGATCTTAATCAAAGAGCGCAAGCAGCAGCGCCGTGAGCATAGAATGGTAAAAACTTTTGGAGAAAGTGGCATGGAAATGGCTTCACTCGAGAAAAAAGAAGTAAAAGCAGAAGAAAAGAAATCGGACAAAAAAGAGAAATAGGCTCGCCAAACACCTAGAGCCAAGTAATTACAAAAATTAGCAAATACGATTATTTTAATGAAAATCTTTTACCAACTCATCTTCGTAGTTTTTGTAGCGCTTGCGCCACAGTTGGGCGCTGCAGAGCTCGATCAGTCTTTGCAAGATGCGCAGTTTTATTTTTTGATTGACGCTGACACCAAAGAAGTTTTGCTCGCAAAAAATCCTGACGTGCGAATTCCGCCATCTTCAATGACTAAAATGATGACGGCTTATGTAGTTTTTGATCAGATCAAAAAAGGTCGCATCAGTTTGAATAACCAATGTTTGATCGGCAAAGACGCCTGGCGCAAATCGGGTTCGAGCATGTTTTTAAACTATGGCGATGTGGTGAGTATCGAAGAATTGTTGCGCGGGCTTTTAGCAATTTCCGGCAATGACGCCGCGGTAGCACTTGCCGAAAGCACTGGAAATGGCATCGATAATTTTGTCGCAATGATGAATGACAAAGCACAAGAAATTGGTTTGAAAAATAGCCACTTTCAAAACCCTCATGGCCTTTACGATCCAAATCATTACATGAGCGTGCGCGACCTGGGTACGCTTGGTGTTAGCATCTATCAAAATCTGTCGCAATATTTGTCTTATTTTGGTATTCCTGAATTTACTTATCGTCACATCAAGCAATATAATCATAATCCGCTAATCCTTATCCAGTATGACGGAGTGATTGGTGGAAAGACTGGTTTTACTAATCAAGGTGGCTACGGCGTAACCAATATTGTGAAGCATAATAATCGAACTTTGGTTGCAGTGGTGAATAGGTCTAAGACTCCAAAGCTTAGAGCTGCAGCGATTGAAGCGCTAATGAATTACGGATTTGAAAATTACAAAAAAATTACACTATTTGAAAAAGGTCAAACAGTGACAAGTTTGAAAACATGGCTTGGTGCAAAATCGGCGGTAAGAGTTGCAACAAAAGAGCAGGTTGCCTTCAACCTGCCACGCGAAAAATCAATCGATTCCGTCAAAGTAAAAGTAAAATACAAAACCCCGCTTTACACTCCAATTGCTAAGGGCGAGCAGGTTGCAACCATGTATGTGGAAGTGGCTGGGTATCGTGATTTTGAATATCCGCTTTTTGCCGAGGAAGCAATTGACAAGGCGGGTTATTTCAAAAGAATAAATCAAATTTTGCGCTACAAATTTAGTAACATCATTCAATAAAATTTTAAAAAAAATGGACATCAAATTGCTCATGCGCCAAGCGCAAGAAATGCAGAAAAAAATGCAAAAGGTTCAAGAAGAATTAGCTAACACATCTTACGAAGGTGCTTCTGGTGGCGGTGTGGTTAAGGTTACAATTACGGGTGCTGGTGTTGCTCAAAAGATTTTCATCGATCCTTCGCTAATGGAAAAAGACGAAAAAGAAATTCTCGAAGATTTGATTATTGCCGCTTTCAACGACGCTAAGAAAAAAGCCGATGACAGCTCAAGTGATTCCGTGCGTGTAGCTACTAACGGCATGCCACTTCCTCCTGGATTCAAGCTTTAAAAAATATGAAAGTTAAGCTTTGCGGTTTTACAGAAATTGCCTCAGTGCAAACCGCAATTGCCCAAAAATGCGATTTTATTGGTTTTATTTTTTACGATAAATCGCCGCGCTACATTACTTTAGAAAACGCCGCAGAAATTTCTAAAAATATCCCAGCAAACATTGCCAGAGTTGCAGTGGTAGTTGATGCTAATTTTGAGTTTTTAACCGAAATTGCACAAAAATTTGCGCCAGATTTTTTTCAATTTCACGGCAATGAAAGCAGCGATTTCCTAAAGAAATCGCGGCAAAAATTTCCGCAAATAAAAATTATCAAGGCCTTTCGAATTGAAGGTGAGAGTGATTTGGCGCAGGTAAAAAATTTTGAAGATTGCGCTGATTCTTTTCTCTTCGACGGAAAAAATGCTGGCAGCGGAAAAAAATTTGATTGGAAAATTTTACAAAATTTTCACAGCAAAAAAGACTGGTTTTTATCGGGTGGGTTAAATGTGCAAAATATAGAAGAAGCTTTGAAAATCACTGGTGCTACCACGGTTGATATTTCATCGGGAATTGAAAAAATCCGTGGTCAAAAATCGCCAGAATTAATCGAAGAATTTATGCGAAAAATCCTCGAGCAACAAACAGTAAAATAAATTATGTTCGTAAAAGTCAGAAATTTTCTCTTCGGAAATCCTCGTGATATTTTCGATAAAAAAACTCGCGAGAGTATTTCTTTAGTAGCTTTCTTGGCTTGGGTTGGACTTGGCGCCGACGGGATTTCATCTTCTTGCTACGGTCCGGAAGAAGCATTTTTAGCACTGGGAACTCACGGCGAACTGGCAGTTTATTTGGCAATCGCAACGGCGCTGACGGTCTTTATTATTTCTTACGCTTACACTCAAGTAATCGAACTTTTCCCCAATGGCGGCGGCGGTTATCGCGTGGCTACTAGACTACTGGGAAAGCACGCCGGACTAGTCTCAGGCTCAGCTCTTATCATTGATTACGTTCTGACAATTTCGATTTCAATCGCCTGCGGCATTGATGCGATTTTCAGTTTTCTGCCGGCGGACTATAATGGTCTCAAATTATTTCTGGCGAGATTGATGGTGGGGTTTCTCGCCATACTAAATTTGCGCGGCATGAAAGAATCGATCAAATTTTTATTTCCGATCTTTCTAGGCTTCATCGTAACGCATTTCATTTTGTTAGTTTACGGAATTGTGGCGCATAATTACGGACTTGCCAAGCTAGTGCCACAAGCAGTTGCCGAAACTAAAGAGATTAAAGATTCAATGGGTTGGATTTTTATTTTCTCACTTTTCCTTAAAGCCTTCTCAATGGGGGGAGGCACTTACACTGGTTTGGAAGCGGTGTCTAACAATGTAAATACACTTTCTGAACCGCGAGTGCGCACTGCAAAATTGACAATGTTTTTAGTTGCGATCTCGCTCGCCTTCATGGCGGCGGGCATTATTTTGCTCTACTTACTGTGGGGTGTAAATAAAGTTGAAGGCCAAACTTTAAATGCCACCACCTTCTACATTCTAACCGAAACTTGGAATTACGGTGGCATAGAATGGGGCAAATTCATCGTGCCAATCACGCTAATGCTTGAAGCCGGACTTTTGATTGTTGCTGCCAATTCCGGATTTTTAGCCGGTCCAAATGTGGTGGCAAATATGGCTAGCGACGAATGGATGCCAAAATCTTTCAGCTCACTTTCAAGCCGCCTGGTGGTAAAAAATGGTATTCTCTTCATGGCGATTGCAGCGATTGCAACCTTGCTCATCACTGGTGGTTCGGTTCACATGCTAGTGGTGCTTTATTCAATTAACGTATTCATCACCTTCTCGCTCTCACTTCTGGGGTTAAGCATTTACTGGATTCGCAACCGCAGAAGAAAAGATCACTGGAAAAGTCGATTCGTTATTTCAGTAACAGGCTTTGTTTTATGTTTTGGAATTTTGCTGGTGACGGTTTTTGAAAAATTTTACGAAGGCGGTTGGATGACATTGCTGATTACTTCGGTTTTTGTAGCAATTGGTCTGTGGGTCAAAGGCATGTATCGCAAACTCAAGCTGCGCCTGATGCAAAAGGAAATGCAATTTTATGGTTACGACGATATTGCGCCAAGTCTTGATCCGGCGATTGGCTCAAATAAAACGGCGCCAACTGCGGCAATTATTGTTGATCAAACTTTTGGCAGCGGCATGAATTGCTTGCTTGAAATCAAAAAGCTTTTTCCTGGCATTTTTCAGAATTTTATTTTTGTGACAGTGGGCGAGGTTGACTCCAACACTTTCCGCGAAGAAAGAAAATGGCGCGAGATGCGCAGAAAAACCAAAGCGACTTTGCATAAATATCGTAATTACTGCAACGCCAACGGCCGCTTCGCTAAATCATATGTTGGTTACAGCACCGATATTGTTGAGAAGTTGACGCAACTGACAGATCGCGTTGCCAAAGATTATCCAAATGCGGTGTTTTTCGGCACTAAATTTATTTTCGACAATGAGAACATCTTTACTCAAATCTTGTACAACCACGTGCCTTACATCATGCAAAGACGCTTGCACGTGAAGGGTTTGAACATGGTGATTTTGCCGATGAAGATCTAAAAAATTATCTTTCTAGTGGATCTTTCTTCGGCCCAATTTTTGCTGAAGGAGATTCCACCAAAGCAGAGGGGATCAGGCTCTCCATCATAACCATCGCATTCAAAAACTCGTCTTTTTTTGTGATTGCTGAACTAGCGTCGATTGTGCCTTTAGGGGTTTTAAAATTTATGGCCAAGCTAAGTTCAATTTGGTCTCGGCAATCCACATCAGAGAGCTTATAAAAAAGTGCCATGGTTTTAACGTCGTGATTTGCGACCAGAATTGTGGTTAAATTTGCAATAAATTCTGCCTCATTTTCACCAAATTCTAGACGTTCCAAGGTTTTATCTCTAACATCGGGCGTTGTTTCTTGTTGCTTGAGGTCAGATCTTATTACGGAAAATATCTTGGTAAAAAACTTTATGCCTTCTTCGCTATTTGGATTTTCTAGTGAAAATTTATCTGCAAGAAATTCAGGTTCTAATAAATGGTCACGCTTAGCAAAGCCAAGCAGTGCTAAAAAGCCGCCGCTACTTTTTATTAGATTCTGCAAGTCGCACTCAATAGAATAACTGGCATCTTGGCTACGTATAAAGGCTTGAAAGGCCAGTGGGTAATCTTCATTTTTAATGCTTTCTCGAAATAAAGTTTGTCGTTCTTGAAAGCTCATAGTGGCAAAATTAACAGCCTTTCCTAAATCTTGAAAATTTGCTTCAGCTACTGTTTTACTTGCTCCACCGCCCATTTTTAACTCACAAAAGTTGTTTTAGCTCTTTCTTCAAAAGCCAGCATCATTTTCTCAGCTGCTTTTTCAAAGATCGTGCCAATCATTTTAGTTAGAAAAATCGAGTTAAATTCAAACTCAATAAAAAATTCTACCTGACATTTTCCATCTTCTAAATCACGAAATTTCCACTGATTTACTAGTTTTTTAAACGGTCCTTCAATTGCTACCACGTCAATAAAATGCCCGCCGTCATTGCTTCGGCCATGTTTTACATCAGAGCGATATTTCTCAAAAAAACTTTTAAAATTAATTAACAAATCAGCGCGCAAATTATCGTCAGAAATTTTCTCAACAATTTTTGCCTGCTTACACCAAGGCAAAAATTCTGGATATTTTTCAATATCCATCACCAGCGATTGCATCTGATCTGCAGAATAGGGAAGTGTCTTTAATTGAGTAAGAGAGGGCATTTAGACGATTTGGTCAATTTTAGCAGCAAGGATAAAATCATTCTCGCACAAGCCGTTAATCTTGTGAGTTTGAATTGAAATTTTGCAATAGCCCCAGCTGAAATCGATATTGGGATGATGTTGTTCTGCTTCAGCAATCACGGCGATTTTATTTACAAATTCGAGTGCTGATAGAAAATTTTCAAAAGTAAAATCCTTGAAAAGCCATTTGTTATTATTGGCCATTTTCCAGCCATCAAGCTGTGCTAAATGTACTTCCGCAGTATCACGATCAAAGGCAGTTAAATCGCCTGCGCAGGCCGAGCATTTTTTTTGAGCTAGTGTCATTTTTTAAAATTTAAAATTTTTCATTTCTTCCGAATTCATCATTTCTTGCATTTTTCTTGGATCCATTTTGCCAAATTTACCCATCATTTTTTGCATCTGTTTATATTTTTTCATCAGGCGATTAACCTCTTGAATTGTGCTGCCAGCGCCTTTCGCAATGCGGTGCTTGCGTGACGAACTTAAGAGGTCAGGATTTTGCCTTTCGCGTTTGGTCATCGATAAAATCAGCGCTTCTTGAAGTTTTATTTCGCCTTCAAGGCCGCTCATTTTTCCTAGATGTTCTTTCAATTTTCCGGCGCCGGGCAAGAGATTTAGAATGTTGCCAAGGCCACCCATTTTTTTCATGTCGCGAATTTGTGACAGCAAATCGTCAAAATCAAATTTGCCTTTTTGCATTTTTTTCGCCGCTTTTTCCATTTCACCGATATCAAAAACTTCCTGCGCTTTTTCAACCAAAGACACCACGTCGCCCATGCCGATAATGCGTGAGGCGATGCGCTCAGGGTTGAATTCATCAAGCTCATCTGACTTTTCACCAACGCCGATAAATTTAATTGGGCAGTTAGTTGCAGCTTTCATGGTTAGCGCCGCACCACCGCGAGAATCGCCATCCAAACGCGTTAGAATCGTGCCGGTTAATTGCAGTTTTTCGTTAAAGTTTTTCGCAACATTTACCGCGTCTTGACCGATCATCGCATCAACCACCAACAAGATTTCTGTAGGTTCTACCGCATTTTGAATTTCTACCAACTCACGCATCATTTCGTCATTAATGTGAGTGCGTCCTGCGGTGTCTAAAATCAAAACTTCATAGCCGCCATCAATGGCTTTTTGTTTGGCTTTTTTGGCGAGAAATAGTGGTTTTTTGTCGGCATCAAATTCGTCAAATTCAACTCCAACTCTTTGAGCGAGAATTTTTAATTGCTCAGCGGCAGCTGGTCGGTAAGTGTCGAGAGATGCGACTAAAACTTTTTTGTGATTTTTATTTTTAAAACGCAGCGCTAATTTGCCAGAAGTGGTGGTTTTTCCAGCACCCTGCAAACCAACCATTAAAATAATGACGGGAGGTTTGCTGTTAAAATTAATCTCAGCTTTGGTGCCGCCGAGTAACTTTACCAATTCATCATGAACGATTTTGACGATCATCTGTCCGGGTGAAACGCTTTTTATCACTTGCTGCCCAAGGCTTTCGGCTTTGACCTTTTCAATAAAATCTTTGGCGATGGCTAACGAAACATCTGCTTCTAAAAGTGCGATGCGAATCTCGCGCATAGTTGCAGCAAGATCATCTTCTGTGACAAATTTTTTGCCGGAAATGCTGTCAAAAATTTTGGTAATTTTTCCTGAGAAATTATCGAACATCGAAAATATTTTTTATGTTTTGGGGAATTTTGCTTGGCTTAAAAAGGTCGGCAGAAACGCAGACTATTTCGACATTTAAGCGTGACAAAATTTTGTCAGATTTTTTGATTTCTTGAAACATCACAATTGATGCGGCGCGAACTTCTTTCACTTCAACTGAAACCTCAACTAAGTCATCAAGCCTTGCAGGGGTAAGGTAATCAATCTCGCATCTTCTCACCACAAAAACTAAATTTTCTTTTTGCGCCAATTCAGATTGTGAAACTTGCAAATGCCGCAAAAAATCGGTGCGGGCGCGTTCAAAAAATTTTAAATAATTAGCATAATAAACCACGCCGCCAGCGTCGGTGTCTTCGTAGTAAATGCGATATTGAGCAGAAAAGTTATTCGACATTGGTGTAACAATTCGGTGTTTCGTAAAGCTTAATCGCGACACATTTTACATTTTTTTTAGCAAAAAGTTTTGGGCAAATTTCAGCAAAAATATACTGCGCGATATTTTCAGCAGTTGGGTTTTCTTTGATGTAGTAAATTTTTTGGCCAGTTTCAGAAGCGATTTTGTCGCCCAATTTTTGATCGTTAATCGACAAGATGGTATTGTGATCCAAATTGTCATCAATCCAAGCTCCAAGAACTTCTCTAATCACGCCGAAATCAATCACACGACCTAATTCATCTAACTCTGTTGCAGCAAAGCTTGCCTCTAAAGCGTAGCGGTGGCCATGCAACATTTTGCATTTGCTTTCGTGATTCATGATGCGGTGAGCGGCATCAAATTCGATGCGTCTGGTGCAGGTTATCATTTTAAAAATTGATTTTTGTTTTCGAAAATATGGAAATATTTTTTAAGGCTTAGAGCCGCAATTATCAACCTTCTTTAAGCTATGAGCGAAATCTTAGAAAAAATAAAATTTGATCAAAAAGGATTAATTCCGGCAATTGCGCAAGATGCAAAAACAGGCGAAGTTTTAATGATGGCTTGGATGAATGAAGAAAGTTTGCGCCTTACTCTTTCAAGCGGATATGCCACTTATTTTTCGCGCTCGAGAAATTCTTTGTGGAAAAAAGGCGACACGTCGGGGCATTTTCAAAAAATAATTTCGATCAAAACTGACTGTGATTTTGATTGTATTTTACTGACCGTAGAACAAACCGGAGTCGCTTGTCACACTGGAGTTAAGAGCTGTTTTTTTAATGAAATTTTATGAATCTAACTTGGATTGAGATCAGTAAATCGGCGTTAAAAAATAACGTAGCGCAAATCAAAAAACGCCTAAGAAAAAACACCAAATATATGGCGGTGGTTAAATCTAACGCTTACGGACACGGGCTTTTAAATGTGGTGGGTGCGATCAAAAATAATGTGGATGCTTTTGCAGTTTATGATTTTTCTGACGCGCTTTTTTTAAGAAAAAATAAAATTACCAAACCACTTCTAACCTTGGGGCGTGTGTTCCCGCAGCATGTTGCATTAGCAATTAAAAATAACATCGAGCTGTCGGTTTCAAATCTGGATATTTTGGAAAATGCGCAAAAAATTTCTGGCAAAAAAAAGCTAATAATCCATCTCTGCGTTGATACTGGTCTTGGTCGTGATGGCTTTACTTTAAGCGACATGAAAAAAGTTTTGCCGCTTTTGCAAAGCCAAAAAATTGAAGTGCGCGGCCTTTATACTCACTTCGCATCCGCAGATGACAGCGCTTTTGATGCCTACAGTAAAAAACAAATTGATGAATTATTACTCTGGAAAAAGGCTTTGGCAGAAATTGGTTTGCAGCCTTTGGTTCATGCTAGTGCTACTTCTGGAACTTTTTTTTCTGAATGTGAAAGTCATTTTGATTTAGTCAGAATTGGCATTGGCAATTACGGATTATGGCCGTCAAAAGAAGTTGAAAAAAGATGTGCCACACAAACAAAATTAATTCCTGTCCTAGCGTGGAAGGCTATGGTTGTTGAGCTCAAAGCCTTACCAAAAGGCAGCCACATTTCCTACGGCTGCAGTTTTACTCTGCAGCGCGACTCGAAAATCGCCATTTTGCCGGTTGGATATTTTGACGGAATTTCTCGCGTCAGCTCAAAAAAAGGTTGGGTTATAATCAATAAAATCAAGGTTCCGCAGCTTGGACGCGTGACGATGAATATGATTATAATTGATGCAACTGATGTGAAAAAAATTAAAGTGGGAGATATCGCAACCGTGATTGGCGAGGATGGAGATGAGGTTGTGAGTGCACAGGATTGGGGCGATTGGTCTGAAACTTCTAACTACGAAATTGTTACGAGATTGAGTGCGAGTTTGGTGCGGAAGGTTATTTCTTAAATCATTCCTTCCTCCTAAGTCATGCTTCGACAAGCTCAGCATGACAATGAATTAGTGTGACGGAGTATTTCGGGGCAACATTAATTAGCGAATGGGTAAATTATAAACCTATGCTTTGAGCCCTTTGCCGTTGATGTCGCCCCTTAAATGAACTCTGGCAAAGCAGTTTCAATTTTCAAACTCTTTCCAAAATAATCTGCCATTTCAATTTTTTTCGCATGCAAACACAGGCGTTTGCAAATGTCTTTTCTTACAACATCTTTTCCGCCATATTTCATGTCGTTAATGACTGGATGTCCCATTTCTTTGCAGTGAACCCTGATTTGGTGAGTGCGGCCGGTTAGGGGATTTAATTCAAGCAAAGCGTGATCGCCGAAATTTTTTAACATTCTAAATTCGGTAATTGCCTCTTTGCCGTCAGCAAAATCGGGGCGCACTTTTTCGTTTTTGCCGGTTAGTTGTTTGCGCAGTGGAATATTAATTACGCCATTGGTTTTTTTGCATTCGCCATTAACCAGCGCCAGATAAGTCTTTTTGATGGCTTTGTTTCTGAAGGCGTCGGTAAAAAATTCGGCAGCTTTAGAATTTTTGGCAATCAGCAAAATGCCGCTAGTGTCTTTGTCGAGTCTGTGAACTAGCTGTAATTTTTGGCCTACCGGATTATTTGGTGCTAAATTTTGCGCCGTTAAAAAATCATCAACTGAAATATCAATTAAGCTGCCGCCTTGAGTAGCAAGGCCGGAAGGTTTGTTAATTGCGATTAAACGCTCATCTTCAAATATAATCCAACTAGCAAATTTTTTTAGTTTTTCTGGTGAGATATTGGGTTTTTTCTTTTCGGTTTTGGTGCGATTTTGTAAATCAGTAAAAATTTCAATCTGGTCGCCATCTTCTGTTTTGTAAGCCGCATCGCTTCTGGCGCCATTTACTTTAATTTTCTTTTCGCGAATTACTTTTTGGGCAAGGCCAAAAGAAATATCGAATTTTTTGCAAAGAAATTTATCAAGGCGCAAACCCGCCATATCAGGATTTACTTGGATCAAAGCCATCTTAAGAGAAAATTAATTTTGTTGAATAAAAGCCAAAAAACAGCGCTAAAATTGAAATAGTAACTGAGGCTAGCGCGTAAAGTAATGCTTGTGAATATTGGACGGCAGTGGCTAGGCGAAAGAAGTCGAGAGAAAAAGCTGAGAAGGTGGTGAATCCTCCCAAAAATCCGACGAATAAAAAATTCTTCAAACGCGGATCAAAATTATCAAAATTTTTAATCACGAAAAAATAGAGAATACCGGCAATTAAAGATCCTACGACATTAACAAAAAAAGTTGTCCACGGAAATTTCGCCAAAGCAGAATCGTTAAATTTGATGAGTTGAATCACCATCTCGCTCGACAAGTAACGAGCCACCGAGCCAAGAGCGCCACCGATTGCGATTAATAAGATGTTCATGAGTTATTGTTTTTTGAAGTATCTCGATGTCATGCTGAGCCTGTCTAAGCATGATTCAAGTCGGGTGCCAGAACCATGCTTCGACAGGCTCAGCATGACATCGAGTATTGTAGAATTGAGTGGTGCAAAAATTTTACGCCAACTTTTTCAATGCTTCCGCCAAATCAGTTTTTTCCCAAGAAAATCCACCGTCAGCGTCAGGCGTGCGACCAAAGTGGCCGTAAGTTGCAGTGCGTTTGTAAATTGGTTTGTTCAAATCTAAGTGGGTGCGAATTCCGCGCGGGCTCAAATCAACTAATTCATTAATAATCTTCACCAAATCTTCACCAGCCGCGCCAGTTTTGTGGGTATCCACATAAAGCGCTAGGGGCTTAGAAATGCCAATGGCGTAAGCAATTTGAATGGTGCAACGCTCGGCTAGATTTGCTGCCACAACGTTTTTCGCCAAATAGCGCGCCATGTAAGCGGCAGAGCGATCGACTTTAGTTGGATCTTTTCCAGAAAAAGCCCCGCCACCGTGAGGAGCTGCACCGCCGTAAGTATCAACAATGATTTTGCGTCCGGTAAGTCCAGCATCACCATCTGGTCCGCCAATTACAAATTTGCCGGTTGGGTTGACTAAAAACTTATCTTCAGCGCACATCCAGCCTTTTGGCAAAGAGCTTTCAACGTAAGGGCGGATTAGGTCGCGCACTTGTTGACCTGTCATTCCTTCTTTGTGCTGAATTGACACCAAAACCGTTTCGGCGCGCACCGGCAGGCCATTTTCATACCAGAGAGTCACTTGGCTTTTGGCGTCGGGGCCAAGATCGCAAAGCTTACCAGCTCTGATTGCATCCATGATATTGTGGAGAATTCTGTGAGCGTAATAAATTGCGGCGGGCATTAAAACGTCAGTTTCGCGGCAAGCGTAACCAAACATGATTCCCTGATCTCCAGCGCCCTCGTCTTTAGAGCCAGAAGCGTCAACGCCCATTGCAATGTCGGGCGATTGTTCGTGAAGTAGGTTGGTAATTTTTAAATTCTCGTAATGGAAGCCATCCTGCTTGTAGCCAATGTCTTTAACGGTTTGGCGAATCAGATTTTCAATTTCCATTTTAGAAATTTCCGGTGCGCGAATTTCGCCACCAATAATCACGGTGTTGGTGGTGGCAAAAGTTTCAATCGCCAAGCGCGAGTAAGGGTTTTTAGCTAAATAAGCATCAACTAAGGTGTCAGAAATTTGATCGCAGATTTTATCGGGATGACCTTCGGAAACTGATTCCGAAGTGAATAGAAAATTTTTTGGCATTACTTTGTTTGAAAGAAATTTCGGAAGGCTTTCCAAAAATGAGGGCGGGGTTTTGAACCAGTGCGCAATCGAGAGCGCGACTATTGTTTGAGTGATATAAATTTCCAGAAAATTTTATTCACTAAAAATTCAACTAACCCAGATCCGTAGGTTTCCAATGACGGATCTGGGTTTAATTTCTACGGCAATTTTGGAGCTTTAGAATTTGGTTTCAGTTTTTTGTGACTAGGAGCTTGTGCCGCTTGAGAAGGAATTTCTCCAGAAACATCTCCG
>CAIUFU010000151.1 GCA_903898475.1 uncultured Alphaproteobacteria bacterium
AATTGACAACCAACACCAGCCAGTTGTGAAGCTTTGCTAAGTGTCGAAAAATATCTTCGAGACAAAAATTATTGATTTCGCGGGGGTAAGTAATTGAGGGGGTCGTTAAGATGGGGGTCAAACCCCTATGAAAGGGGTTGATTTTGGAGGCTTTACAGGGGCTTATCCCGCTATTTCTTATACTGCGTATTTCCGCCTTTCTGACTTTCGGGAAGCCGTAGAAAGGTTGCCATGACCTTGGCTTTATTTGTTGGGTTCTGATGATTTGGATCGTCCGTTATTTTTCTCAAACCCTCTTCTAAATATTCTCTCAGTTTTTGAACTTCTGGCTGATTTTCTTTTGTTATGCTGAATTCCTGAATTGCCTCAAACATCAAACTTATGTAAGGCGTTGTGTATTGATTTAAGTCTTGATGAGTGATTAATTTTTTCTTGTTTTCTAGTCCTATTGGCATTCTGAGCTCATGGCTCTTTGCCCATTTTATAAAATCTTTCGGCTTAACACTTCCATACAAGGATTTTTTGTCTTCTCTTAAGAGGGCTTCGATTAAGAAATCTGTAGTACCCGACTTAAAATCATGCAAAAGCAATTTTTCAGAATCGTGCCTATTGTTAATTCTATATGAAAGCCAATCTGGCACTCCATTAAAATTAAACATGATGTCGAGATATAAATCCTCGCTATATTCGCTAAAAATGTGATCGTCAGGATTTAATTCGCTAACAGTATCTAAGGCTTCCTCAATTGACCACAGGGCTTTGTTCATCAACGAAGCATAATTTATCCTATCATCATAGGAGACCTCCGATTTCGTAAATTTTTCCATTTTGACCTTTTTAGCCAGACTTTCATTAGCCTCTATTCTGGAAAGCCTTTCAGAATGTCTATCCATTTTTAACGGCCTGATGACAAGTTGCGAGGATTTGTCTTTTTCAGATTTTATTGCCACGAGTAACTTCTTTTGATCCAAAAGAAGACCCTTAACACTCTCTGGCCCGTAGACCGATTCCAGCGTACCTGACGAGTTAATTTTAAAAGCGATACCGTAGATTTTATTTAAAAGTTTTTCCAAATTCTTCGCACATCTGAAATGCTCATCATCAATTTCAAAAACATTTTTTATTTCCTTGGGCAATGGAGGAACATTCTCTGACAAAATCACCATCACGGCCTCATCAAACTTCCAGTACTTTTTGGATATCCAGTAGCGATAATCGAAGTATTGATTTAACTCTGGCTCTACAACCATTCCATTTTCATTGCACCATCTTACAAAATCCTTAGGTATCACGAAATAAGTTTCCTCGCTGTACTCATAGTCAAAAAAGAATTCCTGAAAATCAGGTTCTTCGAATTTAGTTTTTCTGACTGCGCCGAGACAACCATTCTTTATGTCAGCCTCAGCAATCTTCCATGTTCTACCGCCCTTATTCTGCATCAGAACTTTTCCAGACTCATCTCGTGCTGGATTCATTGGATTGTCTCCGCGAATAAGTGAAATTGCAAAATCAAGAGACCACTCTGTTAAATCTAAGAAAGTTTCATAATTTAATGACTCTTTTTCTGACATAATTTTTTTGCTCATTTTAATCTAAAAATTTTGTTATTCATTCTCTCAACCACTCCAGCCGTGTGCGCATCCGAAATGTGAGAATAGCGCTTAACCATGCTTAAAGTTTTATGTCCAAGCACTCCCGCAATTTCTGCAAGGGTTGCGCCGTTCATGGCTAAATAACTTGCGCAAGAGTGTCTAAGGTCGTGCCATTTAAAATCTTCAATCTCAGCCTTCTGTAATGCAGTTTCAAAAGGTGTGCGAATGTCGATTGGGGTTTGCAGATTTTTTGCGGGGAAAACTAATTCGGTGTTTTTGTTGCGGTTTTTGTAGTGCGCTTTCATCAAGTCTTTGGCAATGCCAACCAGCGGTAAAGAGCGACGCTCGCCGTTTTTGGTGTCGTGCAAAATTATCATGCCACGGTTCAAATCGACATCTTTCCATTCAAGACTTCTTATTTCCATTTTTCTTGCGCCAGTGCTAATGCCAAGCACCACTAGAATGTAGAGGAAGGGGCTTGAGCTTTCTTGGCAGGCTTCGAGCAATCTTTCGCGCTCTTCGTCATTTAAAAATCTAACTCTGCCGCGCGGCTCTTTGAGTTTTTTTATTTTCATCATTGGGTTTTCTTGCATCCAGCCCCACTCTTTAACGGCGATGGTAAAGGCGTGACTAAGAACCGAGCAATAACGATTGACGGTGGCGTTGCTTCTTTTAGCGCCCTTACGCTCGCTTTTTTCTAGCGCCAGCTTGCTTCTATATTCGGTGATTAATGCGGGCGTGACATCTGCCAGCGAGAAACTACCCATGCCACTCTTCCACCAGCCAAGTTGGGTTTTCTGGTCAATAGTGCTTTTTGGCTTTTGCGGCAAAATTTCTTTGATGTAGCGCTCGACTAACTCTTTGACGGTATGTTTTTTTGACTCAGAGGTTTTGAAGTGCCGTCCTTCGCGAATTGCTGACTCAGTGTCTTGAACCCATTTTTTTGCATCAGTTAATCTAACAAAAGTTGCGCTTTGGGTTGGATAGCCTTTAAGACGAACCTTGGCGCGATAAGATATTGCGCTGTTGGTGGTTCTTTTTTCGATTGTTGCCATTTGCGTGATTTTTTATTTCTGAAATTCGATTTCGCGAAAAACTAGAAATCACCACAATAAAACGCAACAACTGATGACTAATCAGAAGTAAAATCTTTCTAAAGCATTGATAATAAAGGAGATGCAAAAGCGAATCTTCTTTTGCGGGACACTCAAGGGACATTCTTGAGACAAAATCATGCCAAAAGATTAAAAAACTCTTTTGTTGGAGTGGTAAGAATAAGGCTAAGAAAAAATGAAGAAGAAAAACTTATCTGCGGAGGATTGTTGCAGTTTTTAATGTTTTAGTGTCCCGCCAGTGTCCCATTTGGAAATTTTGAGAACTGATAATTTGGCTGGAGACTAGAGAGGAGTGGTGCCGAATGTCGGATTTGAACTGACGACCTACTGTTTACAAGACAGTTGCTCTACCACTGAGCTAATTCGGCTTTTTGAAGAGGCGGGCAAACTATTTTTGAGATGCAAAACTGCAAGAGATTTCTCTTAAAAAGAAAAAACCGGATCAACCTTTTGGCTGACCCGGTTTTTTCGAAACTTTGTAAAAAGTTAATTACTTTTTAGCAGGAGCTTCAACTGCAGCAGCTGCAGGAGCAGCAACTTCAGCTTTAACTTCAGCTTTTTTAGCTTTAGCTTTTTTAGCTTTTTTAACAGCTGGTTTAGCAGCTTCAGCAGCTGGAGCAGCAACTTCAGCTTTAACAGCAGCAGGAGCAGCAGCTACTGGAGCAGCAGCTTTAACTTCAGCTTTAGCAGCAACTGGAGCAGCTTTAGCAGCTGGAGCAGCAGCTACTGGAGCAGCAGCTGGAGCAACTTTAGCAGCTACTGGAGCAGCAGCTTTAACTTCAGCTTTAGGAGCTTGAGCTTGAGCAGCAGTAGCGAATAGAGAAACTGCAGCGATGATAAGAGATAATTTTTTCATTGTTTTTGAACCGAATTGGTTTTGATAGATGCTAGTCATTGCTGGCTAGTTTCTTTCGAGGGCTACCTCGTTTTCTTGCAGTTTTTTGACAAACTACAAGTGACGAAGCAGCTGAAAGGCGGCGGCAAAATATGAACGCGATTTTGCTTGTCAAACTAAAAGTGAATTACTTTTCCGTAAGCGTCCAAAACGGCCTCATGCATCATTTCCGACATTGTTGGATGTGCGAAAATTGTGTGCATTAAGTCCTCTTCTGTGAGCTCAGCTTGTTTAGCAATTACGTAACCTTGAATCATCTCAGTAACTTCAGCACCAATCAAATGCGCGCCTAAAAGTTCGCCGGTTTTTTCATCAAAAATAACTTTGATTAATCCGTCAGTTTCACCCATCGCAATTGCTTTGCCGTTAGCCATGTAAGGGAAGCGACCAACTTTAATTTTTTTGCCCGCAGCAATTGCTTTTTTCTCGGTCAAGCCAACTGAAGCGATTTGCGGCATTGAGTAAGTGCAACCTGGAATATTTTCAACTTTGATTGGGTGAACTTTTTTAGCGTCATATTTGCCAAGCTTGCTTGCGATTTTTTCCGCAGCAATTGTGCCTTCGTGAGAAGCTTTGTGAGCCAACCAAGGCGCTCCAACCACATCACCAATAGCAAAAATATTAGGCTCAGAAGTTTCCAAATATCCGTTAGCGATGATACGACCTTTGTCGATTTTTACTTTAGTTTTTTCGAGTCCCAAATTTTCCACATTGGCCACGATGCCTACAGCCATGATGACTTTTTCGGCTTTAATTTCTTCAATTTTTCCAGCAATTTCAACTGAAGCAGTAACTTCACCTTTGCCTTTTTTCAAAGATTTCAACGCCGCGCCAGTGTGAATTTTAATGCCTTGTTTTTCGAAAGATTTGCGCGCCAATTTTGAAATTTCTTCATCTTCAACCGGCAAAATATTTTCGGCCATTTCGATTAGCGTAACTTCTGAACCCATGTTTTTGTAGAACGAAGCGAATTCCGAACCAATCGCGCCCGAACCCACAACCAACAAAGATTTTGGCAAAGCCTTTGGCGTCATGGCTTCGCGGTAGGTCCAAATATTTTCAACATCCGGCTCCATGCCAGGAATCACATGCGCTCTAGCGCCAGTTGCCACAATAAAATAAGCGGCTTCAACTTGCGCAACTAATTTGCCGTCTTTTTCAACTGAGATTTTTTTGGCATCCAAAAATTTTGCAAAACCTTCAATCACTTCAATTTTATTTTTTTTCATCAAGCCTGCAATCCCGCCGCTGAGCTTTTTGGAAACGCCGCGCGAGCGTTCGATAATTTTTGCAAAATCAAATTTCACATCCTTAACACTAAATCCGAACTGGTCTAAATTGTGTAAAAGATGATGAACTTCTGCCGATTTCAAAAGCGCCTTAGTTGGGATACAGCCCCAATTTAAGCAGATGCCGCCCAAATGATTAGCCTCGACAATTGCCACCTTTAAACCTAATTGCGCCGCGCGAATTGCTGCAACGTAACCGCCGGGACCGGCGCCAATAACGCAAAGGTCGAATTTTTTTGCTGAATCTGTCATGTTTTTGTAGAAAAAATTTGAAGGGGAAGGGAGAGTCGCCGGCACCCTAAATTTGCCTCCCCAAAACATCAATATTTTATCTCATGAGCGCCGAAATTGAAAATTTGATCAGCCAGATCGCGACCTCTCTGGCATTGATTAAGAGGTGTCTTTGAACCGGAAGTTTTGCAAGAAAAACTCGAATCACTAAATGCAAAATCGGAAGATCCCGATTTGTGGAATAATCAGCTCGAAGCCCAATTAATTCTCAAAGAAAAATCACTTTTAGAAACGCAGCTCAATGCCTTTTTAGCAATTCAAAATGGCTTAAAAGACAATCGCGAATATTTCGATTTAGCCAAGCTAGAAGGTGATACGCAGCTTCTTGGCGACATTGAAAAAAACCTCACAGCTTTAAGAAAAACCTCCGACACTTTTGAAGTTGAATGTCTTTTTTCTGGCGAAGTTGACAGCAATAATTGCTTCCTCGACATCAATGCAGGGGCGGGCGGAACCGACTCTTGCGATTTTGGCTCAATGCTACTTCGCATGTATGAAAGATTCGCCGCATCCAAAAAATTCAAAGTCGAAATCGTCAATATGCTTGAAGGTGAAGAAGCGGGAATTCGCTCAGCCACCATCAAAATTTCCGGCCATTTTGCTTACGGTTGGATGAAGATGGAATCAGGCGTGCACAGGCTGGTGCGCATCTCACCATTTAACGCTAATGACAAAAGACAAACCAGTTTCACTTCCGTTTGGGTCTATCCAGAAATCGACGACACGATTGAAATTGACCTGCAGGAAAAAGATTTGCGCATTGATGTTTTTAGATCTTCCGGACCCGGAGGACAATCGGTAAACACAACCGATTCAGCAGTTAGAATGACTCACTTGCCCAGCGGAATTGTCGTGCAATGCCAAAACGATCGCTCGCAAATTAGAAATCGCGCTGAATGCATGAAGATGCTAAAATCAAGGCTCTACGACCTTGAGATAAAAAAACAAAAAGACGTTCTAGCCAAAAGCGAAAGCGAAAAAACCGACAATAGCTGGGGCCATCAAATTCGTTCTTACGTGCTGCATCCCTACCAAATGGTGAAAGATTTGCGCACCGATTACGAAACTGGAAATATCCAAGCAGTTTTAGATGGCGGCCTTGAGGGCTTCATCAAAGCGGCTTTAACTGAAAAAATGTAAATTTATGCGCTGCCCATTTTGCGGAAATATTGAAACTCAAGTTAAAGACAGTCGCATTTCAGACGATGGCGAATCGGTAAAAAGACGCCGTTATTGCGCCGCTTGCGACTCGCGATTTACAACTTTTGAGCGCGTGCAATTGCGTGAGATTTTGGTGATTAAGAAAAATGGCGAGAAGAAAATTTTTGATCCTGAAAAGTTGAAAAAATCAATCGAGATGGCAGTGCGCAAAAGGCCCGTGGCTGAACTGCAAGTGGAGAAGTTGGTGAATAATATTGTGCGGCAGTTGGAGATGGAAAATGAGACGGAAATTTCTTCGTCAAAAATTGGTGAATTGGTGATGACCGCGCTGGAAAAGTTGGATAAAGTGGCGTTTGTGAGGTTTGCCTCAGTTTACAAAAACTTTGAGAAGGCAGATGATTTTCAGAAATTTATTAAACAGGTGGTGAAACAATAACTTCTCGCGCCTCTTCATTTGCGCCGGCAACAGTTTTGATTTCGATTTCAGAATAATTCTTCTTCAAAAAATCCGCCGCAATTTCTGG
>CAIUFU010000152.1 GCA_903898475.1 uncultured Alphaproteobacteria bacterium
CCAACATTTCTCAAGAAAAAAGAGAAAATATCGGGATCCAATCCGTTTTTAATTCTTTCTTTCCACTCTCCGATTCAGCTGGCAGAGTTACAATTGAATTTGTTAGCTATTCTCTTGGAGAATCCAAGTATGAAGCATATGAATGCTTATCTGCTGGCAGAACATTCTCTGCACCTCTTCGCGCCCAATTACGTTTAATTTTGTGGCACCAAGAAGAAGGAAGCGAAATCAAAGAAATCCGCTCAATTAAAGAACAAGAAGTTTATCTTTGCGAAATCCCTTTGATGACCGAAACTGGCAGCTTCATTGTTAATGGCGCTGAAAGAGTTATCGTATCTCAAATGCGTCGTGCTCCTGGCGTTTTCTTTGATAGTGAAAATGTAAAACTTTCAGGATCTAAATCTTATACTGCTAAAATCATTCCTCACATCGGCTCATGGCTTGATTTTGAGTTTGACAGCAAAGACATCCTTTACTTCCGCGTTGATAAAAAAAGAAAAATCCCTGCCTCATCATTACTTCGCGCAGTTGGCATGACCGCAGAATCAATCATCCGCACTTTCTATGGTGCAGTTGATGCCACTCTTACTAAAAAAGGCTGGGCTTTAAAATTCGACATCGAAGCCTTCATCGGCAAAAAAGCTCCTTACGATTTGATTTGCGCTGATACTGGCGAAATTAAAGTTAAAGAAGGTGTTAAACTAAGCCGTAAATCTGCTGAAAAACTTAAAGAAGAAAAATTCCAGCACTACCTTTTAACTGATGAAGTTCTTCTTGGATATGTTGTTGCTCAAGATCTAGTTGAGTCAGACACTGGTGAACTATTACTTGAAGCTGGCAGCATCGTAACTGCTGAAAGTTTAGAAATTTTACAAAAATTAAATTTCAAAGTAATCACCATCATCAACCCAAGCAAATCAGACATCGGACCCTACCTCTACAACACGATGTTGGTTGATAAAAACCAAAATCAAAAAGATGCTTTGTTTGACGTTTACAAAGCAATCCGACTTGGCGAGGCTCCATCATCTCTAGAAGTTGCTAAAAATTACTTCGAAAACTTGTTCTTCTCTGATGCTCGTTACAATCTATCTGACGTAGGTAGAATGAAAATGAACCATCGTTTAGGCCTTGAGATCAACAAAGAAACTTTGTTTTTGACTCACAGCGATGTTGAGCAAACAATCAAAATTCTAAGCTTAATCAAGCATAATGATCTAAAAACCGACGATATTGACAACTTGGCAAACCGTCGTGTTCGCGCTGTTGGCGAGTTGATTGAAAACCAACTTCGTATCGGCATGTCTCGTATCGAAAAATCAATCATCGAAAAGATGAACTCGGTTGAAGTTGATACCATCATGCCTCAAAGCTTGATCAACTCTAAACCATTAATTACCGCAGTTAAAGATTTCTTCGCGACTTCTCAACTTTCTCAATTCATGGATCAAACCAACCCACTTGCTGACATCACGCATAAGCGTCGTCTTTCAGCCTTGGGACCCGGTGGTCTTACTCGTGAAAGAGCTGGCTTCGAAGTTCGTGACGTACATCCAACTCACTACGGTCGTATCTGTCCAATTGAAACTCCGGAAGGTCCGAATATCGGTTTGATTAACAGCTTGGCTACTTACGCTCGTGTTAACAACTACGGCTTCATCGAAACACCTTACCGCAAAGTAACTAACGGAAAAATCACTAACGAAGTAAAATATCTTTCTGCGATGGAAGAAATCGACTTCGTGATCGCACCTTCAACTAACGCGGTTGATGATAAAGGTCAGATTAAAGCAGATCTAGTAAGCTGCCGTAAAAACGGTGAGTTCGTTATGATGACTCCTGACAAAATCGACTATATCGACGTTTCAACTAAGCAAATTGTTTCAATCGCAACAACTTTGATTCCTTTCTTAGAAAACGATGATGCGAACCGTGCTTTGATGGGTTCGAACATGCAACGTCAAGCAGTTCCTTTACTTCGTCCAGATGCTCCACTTGTTGGAACTGGTATGGAATCAGTAATTGCAGCTGACTCTGGCGCCGCTATTCGTGTTAAAAAAGATGGTATCGTTAAGTTTGTTGATTCATCAAAAATCGTTGTTGAGTCTTTCATTGAAGGCATTCCGCATATCGACGTTCACAATTTGTCGAAATATGTAAGAACCAACCAAGATACTTGCGTAAATCAAAGACCTACAGTTGAGATTGGTCAAAAAGTAAAAGCCGGCCAAATCATTTCTGATGGTCACTCAATTTCTAATGGTGAAATCGCATTGGGCAAAAACGTCCGCGTAGCTTTCATGCCTTGGAACGGTTACAACTTTGAAGACTCGATCATCATCTCAGAAAAATTATTAGCTGACGATACTTTCACTTCAATTCACATTGAAGAGTTAGAAATCGTTGCGCGCGACACCCGTCTTGGGCCTGAAGAAATCACTCGCGACATTCCAAATGTTAGCGAAGAAATCCTCGGAAAACTTGACGAAGAAGGTATCATTCACGTTGGCGCTGACGTTCAACCGGGCGACCTTTTGGTTGGTAAAACCACACCAAAAAGTGAGTCTCCAATGACTCCGGAAGAAAAACTTTTGAAAGTAATATTTGGTGAAAAAGCCTCTGACGTTAAAGACTCTTCGCTTTACGCCTCTACTGGTGTTGCCGGAACTGTCGTTGATGTAAAAGTTTTCTCACGTAAAGGTATCGAAAAAGACGAGCGCTCGATTTACATCGAAATGCAAGAAATCGAAGAATTATCTAAGAGAAAAAATCTTAAAGTTTCTTTCTTGGAAAGCTCTTTGAGAGACGTCTTAGTTGAGCTTTTCGACGGCAAAAAAATCACTAACAGCATCGATAAATTGAAAGCCAAAGCTACCTTGTCTGCTAAAGACTTGGGAGATGTTTCAAAAGCTGTCTTGGTTAAAATTGTAGTTGATGACGCTAAAACAATGGATAAGGCCGAAAGCTTTATCAAAGCGCACAACAAACAAATCACCGATATCGAAAAAGAATTTAACGATAAAGTTGCCCGCATCAAAGCTGGCGATGAATTAGGACAAGGTGTTCTAAAAATCGTAAAAGTTTACGTTGCCACCAAATATCGCCTACAACCAGGTGATAAAATGGCCGGACGTCACGGTAACAAAGGTGTGGTTTCTAAAATCGCTCCAATTGAAGACATGCCTTACTCCGAAGATGGTGAGCCAATTGATATCATGTTGAACCCTCTGGGCGTACCTTCGCGTATGAACGTTGGTCAAATTCTTGAAACTCACTTAGGCCTTGCCTCGAAAGAACTCGGCAAACAAATCGGTCACATTTTAGATCAAGTTTCAGCTAAAAAAGCTGACTTTATCAAAGAACTTCGCGACAAAATTTTAGCGGTTTATTCTTCTGAAGAAGAAACCAAAAAAATCATAGCAATGCCTGAAAATGAACTAATTTCATTCGCCTCACAACTTAAAAACGGCGTGCATTTTGCCACCGGAATTTTTGAAGGTGCGAAAGAAGATTACATCACCAACTTGCTTGAAATCGCTGGCATTGATGCCTCTGGACAAATCCAACTTTTCAACGGCAAAACCGGTGATAAGTTCGATCGTAAAGTTACAGTTGGCTACATTTACATGCTGAAACTGCACCACTTAGTTGACGATAAAATCCACGCTCGTTCAATCGGACCTTACAGTTTGATCACGCAGCAACCTTTGGGTGGTAAATCGCACTTTGGTGGTCAACGTTTCGGTGAAATGGAATGCTGGGCTCTTCAAGCTTACGGTGCGGCATATTCGCTTCAAGAAATGTTAACCGTTAAATCGGATGACGTGGTTGGTAGAATTAAAATCTACGAATCAATCATCCAAGGTAACCAAAACTTCAATTGCGGAATTCCAGAATCATTCAACGTTATGATCAAAGAAGTTCGCTCTTTGGGTCTAAATATTGAACTTGTTGAAAAATAGTTATTAGTCGGGGCGAGCCTTTATTCACAAAGGCTCGCTTCACTTAAGAAATCACGTGAAATTTGTAAAAAATAAAATCAAAAAATCATGTCTCTAGCAGGAACTTCCTCACACGGCCTTTTAAGTCTAACAGCAAATAGTGCAGTTGATCTTCTAGATTTTAACGCCATCAAAATCTCTATCGCCGATCCAGATAAAATCAGATCATGGTCTTTCGGTGAAGTTACTAAACCAGAAACAATCAACTATCGTACTTTCAAACCAGAAAGAGACGGTCTTTTTTGCGCCCGAATCTTTGGCCCAATTAAAGATTACGAATGTCTTTGCGGTAAATATAAGCGCATCAAATATAAAGGCATTGTCTGCGAAAAATGCGGAGTTGAAGTTACTTCTTCTAAAGTGCGTCGTGAAAGAATGGGTCACATTGAATTAGCTGCCCCAATCACTCACATTTGGTTCCTAAAATCGCTTCCTTCACGCATCAGTACCATCCTTGGCACTACTCTTAAAGCCATCGAAAAAGTTATCTATTTTGAAGCTTACATCGTTACTGACGGCTTGATGTCTCCTTTGAAAGAAGGCGAAATCTTGACTGAAGATGAATATGAAAAACTTCAAATCGAGCATGGCTATGGCAGCTTCACCGCTGAAATGGGTGCAGAAGCAGTTCAAAAGCTTTTGAAAAAACTCGATCTTAAAAAATTGCAGAGAGATCTTCGCGAAGATCTCTCAACTCAAACTTCTGAACTTAAGCGCGAAAAAGCGATTAAGCGTTTGAAGCTAATCGAGCAATTTATTGATTCTGAAATCAATAGACCTGAGCACATGGTAATGACTGTTCTACCAGTTATTCCACCTGATATTCGTCCTCTAGTTATGTTGGATGGTGGTCGTTTTGCCACTTCAGATCTAAACGAACTTTACCGTCGTGTAATCAACCGTAACAACCGTTTAAAAAGATTGATGGAACTCGGCGCACCTGAGATCATCATCAAAAACGAAAAACGCATGTTGCAAGAATCGGTTGACGCCCTTCTTGATAACGGCCGCTCTGGCGCCATCGTTAAAAACTCTAACAAAAAACCGTTCAAATCTTTGAGCGACATGTTGAAAGGAAAGCAAGGTCGTTTCCGTCAAAACTTGTTGGGTAAACGTGTAGATTATTCTGGTCGTTCAGTAATCGTTGTTGGCCCTGAATTAAAACTTCACCAATGCGGCTTGCCGAAAAAAATGGCTTTAGAATTATTCAAGCCTTTCATCTATTCAAAACTAGAACTTTACGGAAAATCTCCATCAATCAAAGTTTCTAAAAAACTTGTTGAAGCTGAAAGACCGGAAGTTTGGGATATTTTGGATGAAGTTATTAAAGAACATCCAGTTCTTCTAAACCGCGCACCAACTCTACACAGACTTGGTATCCAAGCTTTCGAACCAGTTTTAACTGAAGGCAAAGCCATTCAACTTCACCCACTAGTCTGCGCTGCTTTCAACGCCGACTTTGACGGTGACCAAATGGCCGTTCACGTTCCTCTTTCGATCGAAGCTCAGGTAGAAACTCGCGCCCTAATGATGTCAACTAACAACATCTTAAGCCCTGCGAACGGCAAACCGATCATCGTTCCATCTCAAGATATCATTCTTGGTCTCTACTACATGACCATGGAAAATAAAGATTACCCTGAAGCTAAAACACGTCCAGTTGCTGATGATTACGAACTAGGTCACGCCTTGAACGACAAGGTGATTACAATGCACGATAAAATCTTGTATCGTTTCACTATCAAAGACGCTGACGGCGAAAGATCTTTCAAAAAAGTCGACACCACTCCAGGACGCGTGTTGCTTTACAACATTCTTCCAAACGCCATGAAAGGTGATTTCGAGATTGTAAACAAAGCCATGACTAAAAAAGCCGTAACCAATCTAATCGACACAGTTTATCGTAACTGCGGACAAAAAGAGACCGTTATGTTCTGCGATCGTATCATGACTCTTGGCTTTACCAATGCCTGCAACGCCGGCATTTCAATCGGTAAAGACGACATGATCATCCCGAAAGGCAAACAAAAACATATCGCTGAGTCTTTAGAGCAAGTTAAGAAACTCGAAAAACAATATCGCGACGGTTTGATTACTGCGGGTGAGCGCTACAACAAAGTAGTTGACGAATGGACTAGCTGTACCGGAAAAATTTCGAAAGAAATGATGGTGGCAATCTCTAGCTTCACAACTCCAGTTACTGCCAACTCGATCTTCATGATGGCTGATTCTGGTGCCAGAGGTTCTGAAAACCAAATCAAACAAGTTGCTGGTATGCGTGGTTTGATGGCAAAACCATCAGGCGAAATTATCGAAACTCCGATCACTTCAAACTTCAAAGAAGGCTTGAACGTTTTGGAATATTTCATTTCTGCCCACGGTGCTCGTAAAGGTTTGGCCGATACAGCTTTGAAAACAGCAAACTCTGGTTACCTAACCAGAAGATTGGTTGACGTTTCTCAAGATTGCATCGTTATCGAAGAAGACTGCGGCACTGACGAAGGCATTATCCTTGAATCAATCATTGATGATGGTCGCGTAATTGCAGCCCTTTCTGAACAAGCTTTGGGACGTGTTCCTCTTGAAGATGTTAAATCTTTAGATGGCAAAAAAGTTATTGTTAAAGCTGGTGTCATGATTGACGAAGCTCTTTCTGATAATATCGAAAAAGCTGGCATCAAAACCATCAAATCCCGCTCTGTACTTACCTGCAAAACTGAAGATGGCGTTTGCGTTAAATGCTACGGACGTGACTTGGCAACAGGTAACATCGTCAGCATTGGCGAAGCAATCGGTGTTGTTGCAGCCCAATCAATTGGTGAACCAGGAACTCAGCTTACAATGAGAACGTTCCACATTGGTGGTGCGGCTCAAAGGGGTGCTGAGCAATCTTCAATCTCTGCAATTTCTGACGGTCAAGTAAGAATCGCCGACAAAGGAACAATCACTAATCGCGACGGCAAAACTGTTGTAGTTAGCAGAAATTCTGAAATCGCTCTTTACGACAAAGACGGAAAAGAAATTCACAGCTATAAATTGCCATATGGTTCAACCATCACTCATAAAGATGGCTCTGATGTTAAAAAAGGCGACCACTTAGCTGAATGGGATCCTTACAATATTCCAGTAGTTGCCGAAACTAACGGTTTGATCCGTTACAACGACCTTACTGAAAATGTTTCTCTTCGTGAAAAAATCGAAGAATCAACCGGCGTTTCAACCAAGATCGTTATGGATTGGAAGCAATACAGTAAACAAGAGTTGAAACCAAGACTTTCAATCATGGTTGGTAAAGATACCGCCGTGAGAGAATATCCTCTTTCAATTCACACCGTAATCGGCGTTTCTAACGGCGATGAAGTTAAAGCCGGTGACGTTATTGCCAGAATCCCGAAAGAATCTTCTAAAACTCGTGATATTACTGGTGGTCTTCCACGCGTAGCTGAGTTGTTCGAAGCCCGTAAACCGAAAAATGCCTCAGTAATGAGTGACATCGATGGCTACGTTGAATTCGGCAAAGACTACAAAACTAAACGCCGCATTTTGGTTAGACCAGCTGACGCTTCACAAGAAGCGGTTGAATACAGCATCGCTAAAACCAAGCACTTATTTGTTGGCGAAGGCGATTTGGTTAAAAGAGGCGACGTTCTAGTTGACGGCAACCCAGTTCCACACGACATTCTGCGCATCCTAGGCATGCAAGCTTTCACTAACTACATGGTTAATGAAGTGCAAAAAGTTTACCGCATGCAAGGTGTAAAAATTGACGACAAACACATCGAAGTCATTTTGAACATGATGTTGAAGCGTGTTGAAGTGGTTAACTCTGGTGAAACTACCTTGTTAGTTGGCGAATATGTTGATCGTGACGTTTTCGAAGAAATTAACAAAAAGATCATTTCTCAGAAATTAAAACCTGCAGTTTGCGCTCCAGTGTTGCTTGGTATCACTAAAGCCTCACTTCAAACTAAGTCATTTATTTCTGCCGCGTCATTCCAAGAAACCACTCGCGTTCTTACTGACTCTGCAGTTCAAGGTAAATTCGACAATTTGAAAGGCTTGAAAGAAAATATCATCGTGGGTCGTTTGATCCCAGCAGGTACTGGTTTGATGGCCGCGAAATATCGCAAAGCCGCAAATCAAGAAAAGCGTAACGAAGAAGCTGCAGCTCATGCAGCTGATGAATCAGAAGCTAACTAGAAAGACTCGAGAAATTTGGGTCGAGAAGATCCCGAAACTAATCTTTAAAAAGACGAAGTTTCGGGATCTTTTTTTTAGCTTATTCTGGAACAAACCACTTCGATGTCAGGCTGAGCTTGTCGAAGCATGACATCGAAACGAAGTTACTTAAAAAGAAAGATCACAAAATGCCCGCAACCTTCTTTGCCAAATTCAAAAAAAACAAACGCGGCTATTTTTCCTTTCTCGCGCTGGCCTTTATTTTTTTCTTCACGATTTTTGCTGAATTCATTGCCAATGACAAACCGCTTCTAATGCGATTCAACGGCGAATTTTATTTGCCGATTTTAAAAAATATTTCTGAGAAAAATCTCGGTGGAGAATTTGAAACCACCGCCGATTTTCGCGACCCTGCCGTCAAAAAATTAATCGAAAGAAACGGCTGGATAATTTTTCCACCAATTCCTTTTTCTTACGACACCATCAATTTCAACATTACCACTCCCGCCCCTTCAAAACCAAGCGCCACCAATCTTTTTGGCACTGATGACAATGGCCGCGACGTTCTAGCCCGCGTCATTTACGGCATTCGCATCTCATTAATTTTCGGCCTAATCTTAACTTTTTTTAGCGCTATTTTGGGCATTTTTCTCGGCGCTATTTCGGGATATTTCGGCGGGCTTTGCGATTTGGTTTTGCAGCGCTTCATGGAAATTTGGTCGAGCATGCCAGTACTTTTCTTGCTGATTATTTTATCCTCAATCATCGAACCCAGCTTTTTCGCTTTACTCGCACTAATGCTTTTATTTAGCTGGATGTCCCTTGTTTCCTATGTTCGCGCCGAATTTTTGCGCCTAAGAAATTTCGATTTTATCCGCGCCAGCAAAGCAATGGGCGCTAGCAATTTCAGAATTATTTTTCACCACATCTTGCCCAACGCCTCTCCCATCATCATCGCCAATCTGCCATTTTTGCTTGCAGGCTCTATCACCACCCTAACTTCACTAGACTTTCTAGGCCTCGGATTACCAATAGGATCCCCTTCTTTAGGCGAATTACTCGCCCAAGGAAAAAATAATTTAACCGCCTATTGGCTTGGTATTACAGGCTTCATCACAATTACCCTGATTTTAACTCTGCTCGTTTTCATCGGTGAAGCAACGCGAGATGCTTTTGACACCAGAAAATAATTTACTTTTTGTCAGTCAAAAATAGTTTCCGCGACATCTCTTCAAAATAAATTTTCAAAAACATGCCAATCGAAATTCTCATGCCCGCTCTTTCGCCAACAATGAAAGAGGGAAACCTAGCAAAATGGGTCAAAAAAGAAGGTGACAAAATCAAGGCCGGCGAAGTAATCGCCGAGATCGAAACCGACAAAGCCACCATGGAAGTTGAAGCGGTTGACGAAGGTATTTTAGGAAAAATTTTAGTTGCAGAAGGCACTGAAAATGTTGCCGTAAATTCTTGCATCGCGCTCATTCTTGAAGAAGGCGAAGATAAAAAAGTTTTGGAAGGATTCGTCTCTAAATCATCTGCCAGCACGGCTCCAGCTGCTCCACAAAAAGTGGAAGAAAAAGTTGCAGCAGCTCCAATTGCAGCGCAACCTCAACAAAATCAATCATCTACGAGCTTCTCATCTCACGTAAAAGCCAGCCCACTTGCAAAAAGAATTGCCAAAGATGAAGGCGTTTCACTTTCACAAATCAACGGTTCTGGCCCACATGGTCGCGTCATCAAAGATGATGTTTTGAACTTTTTAAGCAGCGGTGGAGCCAAATCTGGCGCTGTTCGCCGCAATGCTCAAGAATTTTACTCAGTTAAAAACAGCAATATCCGCAAAGTAATTGCGCGCCGCCTGCTTGAGTCGAAACAAACCGTGCCGCATTTCTACCTTTCTTGCGAATTCAATATTAACAAATTGCAAGAATTGCGCGCCGCTGTGAATGAAGCAGCAGAACTTGATGCCAGTGGAAATCCGGCTTACAAAGTGTCGGTGAACGATTTAATCATCAAAGCCACCGCAATGGCGCTAAAAAAGACTCCAGAAGCCAATTCTTCTTGGACCGACGATGCGATTTTGATCTACAACAACATCGACATCGCAATGGCAGTGGCAATTGACGGCGGATTAATCACACCAATCATCAGAAACGCTGACCAAAAAACCATCCAAGCCATTTCAGTTGAATCAAAACAACTAGCCAAAAAAGCCCGCGACGGCAAACTGCAACCCGAAGAATTTCAAGGCGGCTCTTTCAGTATTTCTAACCTTGGAATGTTTGGCATCGATAATTTCGCTGCCATCGTCAACCCACCGCAAAGCTGTATTTTAGCTGTTGCACGCGCCGTTGAAAAACCAATTGTTGAACATGGCCAAATTAAAATTGCCCACATGATGAATGTGACTTTGTCCTCCGACCATCGCGCTGTTGATGGCGCGGTTGGTGCAGAATTTTTAAAAGCGCTGCGTCGCTACATCGAACATCCAATTTTGATGCTGGTTTAGACTAGCAGTTTAAGAAAAGGAAAAACTCGTTGCTTTCAATTGACGTGAAAATTATTTTTCGCACCTCTTTTGAAAGCATCGTCTACCAACCCTTGCCGCTCTAGGCTTCAAACAACTTATTTAAAATCGAACATGATCAAAGTAATCGAATTAATCATTGTTGCCACTTTGTTAATTTTCTCATTTTTTGCCGGCGTAAAATATTCTGATTCTGTAAAAAATCACGCTAGCTGGCTTTTCGAACCAAAAGAAGAAGAGGTAGAATTGCCTGATCTTTCTAACGAAAGCCTCCAAGAAATGGGTGCTCCAATGGATGAAAATGGTGAAAATTCTGATGCTGCCGGCATGCCAAATTCAGTGGACGGCGCTGCTACTCCACAAGATTTAGAACCAATGACTATCGACAATACTAACCCAAAGCCTTCAGCAGCAGCCCCCGCCGCTCGCTAAAAGCTCGAAAAAGAATAAACACACCACATGCTTCACCGCACAAAAACCCTGCCGCTTCTTGCGGCATTGTGCTTTTTGCAATCTGTTTCACTAGCTTTCGCTGTTGATTCAGAGGCAAATCGCGAAGATCTCGTTGCCCCTAGATCGAAAAAACTCTACCGCTCTAACAGCGTTAGAAAATATCTGTCGCTTGGCGGCAGTCACACCTCCGACTACAATTCCAAATATTCCCAGCTCAACGCCAAATATTTTTATCAGAGCCAGAATTTCATCAATGAGGTGAATTTCAAAAACGAAAATAAATATTCTGACAGCGGCAGCAGTAGCAATCGGCGCTACGATGTAAAAACTTCTGAACTTTACGACCTTTCCCTCTCCAGCAAAATGCGCCTTGGCGACAGCGAAAATTACGGTGTCGCCTTTCACCGCACCATGTACGATGATCTTTCTAAATATTATCTCGACACTCACACCGCGCTTGGCGTGGGTCGCATGTTTTTTAATGACAAGATCGAACTTGATTTAAGCGTTGGCTACCACGACATTAAAACCTACGGCCACAAAATCGATTTCATTCCATCCATCCGAACTAATTTTAAAATAACCAAAAACCTCACGCTAATCCAGCGTGGCTACTGGTTCATCGATCATGAAAGCATGGATAATGAGCTTAAAAGCAGTTTGGTTTACCGCATGCGCGAAAGGCTTTCTTTGGAATTAAGGCACAACTTTGAACAACGTCGCTACGAGGATGACCACAATCGAGTGGTGACAAATCAGATTAATCGTAGCACCACGATTGGATTGGTTTTTGATTTGGAGTGAGTGTTTCACGCACTCAGTGTCACCCCGTCTTCACGACGGGGTCCAGTCTCCACATTCCAAATAAAGTTCTTACCGCGCTGACTAGACCCCGTCGTGAAGACGGGTGACACTGAGAGTGGAGTGAGATTCTTGGGTAAAAAAACCAGCAAAAATCGATTTCAAAATTTAAATTTTGACAACTCACC
>CAIUFU010000153.1 GCA_903898475.1 uncultured Alphaproteobacteria bacterium
GATCGTTTTTTGTGGTTGCTTTAGCAGCAGAAGCTTGACTCATGGTAGAAAAAATTAAGGTTACGAAAGTTAGAATTTTAAAAAGATTTTTCATAAATTTGTATACGCGTTGGGGTTGCTTTTTTTAAGGAAGGCGGGCGGTTTTTAGGGGGCGATAAAATTTTTTCAAGCGACAGATTTTTAGAATCTTTTATTCAGTTCAAAATCACTGTAAAAAGAAATGATTGACAAACAGATCGCCAAAAATAAGTTGCGCGACCTTTTTTAAAGCTGTTCTCATTTTTAAATCTCTTATGTTTGCTATTATCGAAACTGGCGGAAAGCAATATCGCGTTTGCGCCAATGAAAAAATTATTGTTGAAAAACTTATCGGCGAAGCCGGATCAAAAGTTACAATAGACAAAGTTTTGTTAGTTAAGTCTGATGCAGGCGAAATCTCTTTCGGCAGCCCTCTAGTTGCTGGTGCAAAGGTTGAAGCTGAAATCGTAAAAACTTTCAAAGACGACAAAGTTATCATCTTCAAAAAAAGAAGAAGACAAAACTCTCGCAGAAAACAAGGTCATCGTCAGCAACAAACATTGCTGAAAATTTTATCAATTAAGGCGTAGCCGTACGGGGCTTGGGCTTGTTCCCAAAGTTTCTGTATAATTATCAGGAGTAACCATGGCATCGAAGAAAGCTGGTGGTAGTTCGAGAAACGGCCGTGATTCGGCTGGTAGAAGACTCGGAGTTAAAAAATACGGTGGTCAAACAGTAATCGCAGGCAACATCATTGTTCGCCAAAGAGGAACTCAATGGCACCCAAGAAAAAATGTTGGCATCGGTAAAGATCACACGATTTTTGCTAAAATTGCTGGCATCGTGACTTTTGTAAAATCAGCTCACAATAAAAGAACTTTCATCGACGTAGTTGCTGCAAGTTAGTTCTAAAGATCTTCCAAAGTCCGATTAGCCAAATCGGACTTTTACTTTTTATATGCGGATATGGCGAAATTGGCAGACGCACTAGACTTAGGATCTAGCGCCGCAAGGCATGTGGGTTCAAGTCCCTCTATCCGCACCATCCTTCGCTCTTACGAGCTTCGGATGGCAGGCCATGGTTTTTCTTAATGAACGCTAGTGAATTTAGAAAAACCTGTCCGCCGTAGCTTTAGCGAAGGTGGACCGCCTCCAGACGGAGAATGTTAGAGCGAAGGAACTCCTTCGTAGCTCGAAGAGCGAAGTAGAGTTCTCCATCCACCCTCGATCTAAAGCACAAATTTACTTCCCCTGCGTTTCTAGAAAATTACCAAATTCCCCCTCTTTTTTTTCCAAAAAAATCAGCAATTTTTTTTCACAATTTCGCCACGAACAGATTGCTATTTTTCATCACTTCTTTTTAAATTCGCGCCTCATTTTTTCTCCGAAAAAAGATCACTAAAGTTCATTTTGCGCATTCGACCGCAAGCTTATTTCAATCCTTACAAATCAAGGCTTTATCAATGGAAATACAAATCAAAAATACCTTCGACAAAAAACTTAAAAAAGATTTTCACGTCGTAATTCCTCGTCAATTAATCGAGACAAAAGTTAACGATTATATCGAGAAAGTTCGCGGCAATTTTTCGCTAAAAGGTTTCCGCAAAGGACAAGTTCCTGCCGCGGTAATTAAAGAAAAATACGAAGCCTCAATCATGGCTGATGAGTCAGATAAAATCATCAATGACACCGTTAAAAAAATCGTTACCGACAATAATATCAAACTTGCTCTTACTCCAAAAATCGACATCAAAACTTTTGAGGCCGGCAAAGACATTGAGTTCACAGCGGTAATGGAACTTTACCCACAAGTGCCAGAAGTCGAATTAAACAAAATCAAAGTCACTAAAAGAGAGTCAGAAATTTCTGCTGCTGACCTCGATGAATCTTTAACAAAATTGTTAAAATTTTATCGCAAATGGAATCCAAAAGCAGCTTCTGAAAAAGCCAAATTGGGCGACTCAGTTAACATCGATTATTTAGGTAGAATTGACAAAGTAGAATTCGAAGGTGGTGCCGCTAAAGGTTATCAGTTAGAGCTTGGTAGCAAAAGCTTCATCGATGATTTTGAAGAACAACTTGTGGGCAAAAAAGCTGGTGACGAAGTTCGCGTAAAAGTGAAATTTCCTAAAGAATATCAGAAAGAAGAATTCGCCGGAAAAGCCGCTGAATTTGAAGTTAAAATCAACGAAGTTTTAGCTGCTGAAATGCCAGAAATTAACGAAGAATTTATCAAAAATAATTTCGGACTAGAAAGCAAAGCTAAGCTTGAAGAAGCAGTGAAAAAGCAGATCGCCGACAATTACCAAAGCATGGAACGTAACTTATTCAAAAAAGAACTTTTTGATTTCTTGAATAAAAAACATGATTTCGAATTGCCTGCAGGCCTTGTTGAAGAGCAGCTTGCCAACCTTTGGGCTGAAACTGAAGAAGAGCTAAAAACCAACCCAAATAAATTCAAAAACGACAAAGAAAAAGAAAAAGCTAAAGAGAAAAAACGCGAAATTGCTGAGCGCATGATCCGTTGCGGCATGATTCTTTCTGACTTGGCGCAAAAAAATAAAGTTGAAGTTACTAACGACGATTTGAACCAAGAAA
>CAIUFU010000154.1 GCA_903898475.1 uncultured Alphaproteobacteria bacterium
GTCTTTGATTCCAGGAACTGGAGAAGAGCGAGCTAGAGATTCTGCAGCAGCTAAACGTGATTTGGCAATTATTCGAGTTCCGATGAAGGTTCCGGCAAGCATGACGCCGATGATTAGGATGACGACAGAAATTTCGATTAAGGTAAAGGCTTTTTTGGAGCGCTGAAAGAGCAAAAGAGAATCTTTGTTAATCATTTATAGAAATAAAAAAATTAAAGAAATTTTATCTATCGCAAACGCTATTCTATCCGATCTTTTTTTACTACTATTCTGACGTCTAGAAATAGCTAAAATCTAAACTGGATCAATGTGAACCATCACATCCAACACCGTCAAATCAGCCATCACACGGCTTCTAACCGCCAGCACAATTTCATGACCTTCGCGCACGGTCATTTCACCATTCACCTCAATGTGAACATCCACCAAAATCATGTCTCCCATTTTTCTGGTGCGCAAATCATGACAGCCCAAAACTTTTGGCGTGGTACTCACCAGCTCGCGAATTTTCACGATTTCTTCTTCTGAGGCAGCGCGATCCATTAAGTCGTGCAAGGCATCCCAAGCAAATTCAAAACCGGTTTTTACAATTACTAAACCAACAACCAACGCGCCAACGGCGTCAAGCACCGGATAACCCATCAAGGCGCCAATAATTCCAATCGCAACCAACAGTGACGAAACCGCGTCAGATCTGGCATGCCACGCATTTGCCACCAACATTGATGAACGCACTTTGGTAGCAACAGCTAGCATGTAGCGAAATAGAATTTCTTTGGTTGCAAGCGCTGCAATCGCTACCCACAGGGCTTGAATTTGAATTGTTGCTGCAACAACCGGATAAATAATTTTATGTCCCGCGCCCCAAAGCATTGCGAGCCCCACACCGAGAAGCGAAAGACCAAGAAATAATGAAGCCGCAGTTTCAAAGCGTTGATGGCCGTAATGATGATCGTCATCAGCATCTTTGCTGCTGTGGTGATTGGCGAACAGAACAACAAAATCAGCAAATAAATCAGAGAGCGAGTGAATACCGTCAGCGATCAAGCCATGTGAACCAGAAAAAATCCCGACAAAAATTTGCGCTGTGGCAAGCGCGATGTTGATGACAACGCTAACCAGCGTGCTTTTTTTGGCGGCTTGTTGTTTGGTTTGGGAGCTATCCTCGTGGCCGATGGCGTGTGTGTGCATTTTTTTTAAATCGAGTTCGTGAATAACCACCCCCACCCCTCCTTGAAAAGGAGGGGCTTTAGTTCGAGCTCGGGTTTGAGTAACCCCCCTCCTTTTCAAGGAGGGGTTGGGGGCGGTTATTCACGAACTCAGTCAATTACAAAATCACTTCAACAATCTCCCCATCTTTCACAAATTCGATCTCTTCCGCATTACAAACATTTTTCAAATCTTGCGCGATTTCAGAAAGATTTTTTTCCGAGTTCACCACAATTTTCTTCACCGTCGTTTTCATCGAAATATTCTGCTCCGACTTAAACTTACGCACCTCAAAAATCACAGCCAGCGCAGCTTCGCCCATTTCAAAGAATTTCTCATTAAAAAATTCTGCGCCTAATTTTGGCCAGTTACCACGTGAATTAATCGAGCCAGTTTTTTCAAATTCTTCGGCAAAAATTGTCGAATAAATTTCGTCACAAATGTGCGGAATAAAAGGTGCTAAAAGTTTCAACAAAGTGTTGAGACAAATCTTCAAAGTTAAAATTGAGCTTTGCTGTTTAGCTAAAATTTCTTTCTTCTCGGCTTCAGAAAACTCAATGCCGGCAAGCTTTTCCGCCGCAAGTCCGTAGGATCTAACTTTACAAATTTCTAAATAATTGTCGCAGAAATCGCGCCAGAAAAATTCTTCAATTGCTTCACGTGCGCGCGCATATTCGAACTTTCCGAATTCTTCGGTGGCGCGTTTTGCGGTTTGTTGCAAGCGACTTAAAATCCACAAATCAGCAGCTTCTGTGATATTTTCTTGTTTGGTATTTACATCCAAAATCGCAAAATTCATCGAAGCAAATTTCGCCGCGTTGAAAAGTTTGGTGATTAATTTTTGGCCAATTTTAAAGACGTCTTCTGAGTAAGCAGTGTCAGCCCCCAAATGCGAAGTTGAAGCCCAATAGCGCACAATGTCTGAGCCTTTTTCTTCAATTAGTGAAGTTGGAGTTACAACATTTCCTTTCGATTTACTCATTTTGGTTTTGTCAGAAGCCAAGCACCAGCCTGAGATCATCAGGTTTTTCCAAGGAATCGAATTTTGGTGCAACGCCGCTTTGGCAATTGTGTAGAATGCCCAAGTACGGATAATTTCGTGAGCTTGCGGACGAAGGTCAGCGGGGAAAAGTTTTTCGTGACGTTGTTTATCGAAAGAAACTTCCGCCGAAATTCCTTTGCTTGAAAGCTGCGGCGAAATTGATGAAGTGGCCCAAGTATCCATGATGTCGGTTTCGGCTGTCACCTCTTCGCGCGAGTAACCGCGTGGCAAATCGATCGCCGGATCGCAAGGAAGTTGGCTTGGATCTGCCACTAAAATTTTTCCTTCTTCCCCTGCTCTCTTTGAATACCAAACCGGAAAAGCCACACCAAAAAAGCGTTGGCGTGAAATGCACCAATCCCATTGAAGTCCATCAATCCACTGATCAATGCGCACTTTCATGTATTCTGGAAACCAGTTGCACTCGGCAGCTTTGGCTTTGAGTAATTCTTTTTTGTCGAGAATTTTAATGAACCATTGCGGCACAACAAGAATTTCGATCGGCACACCAGAACGCTCAGCGCACTTCACAGCGCGTTTGATTGGCTCCTCTTTATAAAGCAATGGAACACCTGTTGGTTGCAACAAAGAGTCTTTTAATTTTTCTACAACCAGTTTTTTTGCTTCTTTTATTGATTTTCCTTCAATCAATTCTTTGTAATA
>CAIUFU010000155.1 GCA_903898475.1 uncultured Alphaproteobacteria bacterium
CTGTCGAAGCATGATTCATGGCACGGGCTCGAATCATGCTTCGACAGGCTCAGCATGACTTGGGAGAAAAAAGACAAACAATTTATTAATGAACCTCAACCTCCTCACCCCTCAAAACTTCGAAGAAATTTTCGACCAAATCATCGAGCTAAAAATCTCTGACGACGAAATCAAAAATTTTCTTCTCGCCTTAAACGAAGCCAACCTGCCAAACAACGCCTTTATTGGCGCCGTTACCTCTCTAAAAAAACGCATGAGAAAAATCGCGGCCCCTGAAAACGCCATTGACGTTTGCGGCACTGGGGGAGATCGCTTGAACACTCTTAACATTTCAACTGCGGTATGTTTTGTGGTTGCGGCCGCAGGCGTTCCCGTTGCTAAACACGGCAATAAATCAATTTCTTCTAAGTCGGGTTCTGCCGACATTTTCTCTGAACTTGGTGTTAAAATTTCTTCAGAAATTGCTGAAATTGAAAAAAACTTAACCGAAAAAAATCTGTGCTTTTTATTCGCGCCATTTTTTCACGAGGCTTTGAAAAATGTGGCAGTGATTCGCAAATCGCTCGCCGTTCCAACGATCTTTAATTTTCTTGGACCCCTTTTAAACCCAGCAAACACAGAGTTGCAGCTCATTGGCACTTCACGCAAAGACGTCATGCCAAAAATGCTCGCTGCGCAAAAAGACGCCAAAAAAATTTACATCGTTCACGGTTTTGACGGCATGGATGAAATCACCCTTTGCGATAATTCTTACTTGCTGCGCTTTGAAAATGGTAAAATTTTTGAAGAAGAAATTATTAACCCGCAAAAATTCGGATTAAAAAAAGTTGAACTTGAAGCCTTAAAAGGCGGCGACCCAAAACATAATGCCGCAAAACTTTTAGCGCTTTTAGATGGCGAAAAATCTGCCTATCACGACATCGTGGTTTTAAACACCGCCTTTGCTTTAAAGCTCGCAGATAAGGTTAGCAAAATTGAAGATGGCGTAGATCTAGCCAAAGAGCTTCTACAAAACGGCGCGGCTAAACAGATTTTAGAAAAGCTAAAATCTGTTTAGTGAAAAAGCTGCATCACATCATTAAAAGTGGTCAGCGCCATTAGCGCTAAAACCAAACTCAAGCCAACTTGAAAAGCGATATTTTGCACCTTTTGCGACAAAGGTTTGCCGCGGATTGATTCAATAATGTAAAAGAATAAATGCCCGCCATCAAGCACCGGCACTGGCAGCAAATTCATCACGCCAAGATTTAGCGAAATCATCGCCACAAACCAAATCACCGCATCAACACCCATATCAACGGTTTTGCCAGAATATTGCGCAATTTTAATTGGTCCGCCCAACTCTTTCACCGAGCGCTTGCCGGTGATTAATTCACCCAAAGCTTTAAAAATTGCTTGAGTGGTTTTGTAGGTTTGAATATTTGCCTCAACCAAACTTTGACCGAGATTTAGTTTTTTGTTAATCACCTCCGATGCGCTAACGCCAAGGGTTCCCATCTTTACATCATCGCCAAAAAAATCTTTGCGGATTTGATTTCTCGGCGTGATTTTCATTTCTAAAACTTGCTCGCCGCGACCGATTGTAAAAAGTAATTCTTTGTCTGCCGAATCTAAAACCACCAAACGCATTTCTTCAAAATCAACAACTTGGCGCGAGTCAATTGCTAAAATTTTATCGCCTTTTTGCAAGCCCGCATCAAAAGCGGCGCTTTCTGGCAGCACTTGATCAACAATTGGCAAAACCGTGTTGAGACCATTTTTTTGCAGCAAAAAAGTAAAAATTAAAATCGTTAACAAGAAGTTGGCAAATGGCCCCGCGGCAACAATCGCCATTCTTTGCCAAACGTTTTTTCCTAAAAAAGATTTTTTCTTGTCAGATTTCGACATCTTGGCAATCGCCTTAGAATCAGGCATCGAAGCACCATTGCGGTCGCCAAACATTTTGACGTAGCCACCAAATGGCAGTAAACATAATTTCCAACGCGTGCCTTTTTTATCCAAGCGCGACCAGAGTTGGTAACCAAAACCGAGGGAGAATTCTTCAACCTTAACTCCACACCAACGCGCTACAATGAAATGGCCAAATTCGTGGATGAAGACGATGGCTGAAATGATAAAAACGAAAGAAAGAAAATTGTGTAAGATGAGTTGAGTAAGCGCCATTGTTGAGTCTGGAGAGATTGTTATTTTTGAAATGAACGAGAGTTTTTAAGATGGGTGCGGTGGTGGAAAAGGCAAGATTCAAACTGGTTTTTGGTCTGATAATTAAAACTCCTTGTCATGCTGAGCCCGTCGAAGCATGATTCTGGGCACCGAAACCTGAATCATGCTTCGACAGGCTCAGCA
>CAIUFU010000156.1 GCA_903898475.1 uncultured Alphaproteobacteria bacterium
GAAACCTTCTCCGCCAAAGAATTTTGCTCACAGCGATTGTGCAGATGCGCAAAATCAAACTTATCCATATTTTGATCTTGGTCGCCGCAAGAATAAAAATATTCCATCTCGCCTTTTTCATTTTCTCTTTTTTGCAAACATTGCGAGCAAACGCCTTTTAGCATACATTGCATTGGCGCGTTCAAACTAGTAATCGCAATTGGTGCCTCGCTAATTGAGGCAATGGAATTTTCGTGACGCAATTTGGCGATTTCATGCATCATTTGATCGTTACCGATTGTAAAAACCCGATCAATTTTTTGAGGATTTTTAGAGAAATAAGATTTTAAAGAATCAATCACCGAACCTTGAAAATAGCCATTCTCAGCCACTTCATCTTCGATTGAAATTATCAAATCAGCGCAAGATTTTTTCATTCTCTCTTCGCGAACAATAAAAGACTTTTTGCGATATCCGGCAAAAAACAAAACTTTACAACCATTGGCACTAAATGCTTCCGCCAAAGCCGTAAGCGGCTGATTGCCACGCCCTCCTCCAATTAAAACCACAGTTTCATTTTTAGGAATTACAGTTGGCCTGCCGCTTGGGCCCATGAAAATGCAAGGCTCACCCGACTTAAAATTTTTAATCAAACTTGTTGAACCACCAGTATCAACAAAAATGGCGCTGATAATTCCAGATTGCGCATCAACTGATAATGCGGTCAGTGGCACACCTTCCATCGCCATTATTTGGTCACCAACTTTTTGCGCCAAAGCATGATAATTTTGCAGGCGAAAAATATGGCCGATTTGCGTGTGTTTTGCTAAAAGTGGAGCCTTGATGAACACTTCATAAACGTGGTCTGAAAGCTTCTCGATCTTTTCAATCTTTGCCTGAAATTCGTCATTTATTTTTACTAAAAAGTCTGCCTCAACTTTAACCGCCGCATCTTTAAATAACGCCGTAATTTGGTGGTAACCAACTTTGGCACTGGCCATTGCCTTCACGACATTGCCTTCAAAATTCGGATGTAAATCACCAAAAAAACTCACCGCTTTTTTAGAAGTTTCATCAATTTTTGTAATCACACTTCCACTGCTTACAGCCTTGAAATACTTGCCCTCAAGCTCAAAATTTAAACCATCTTCTAAAACCGGAGAAATATTTGGCGTGGTTCCTGCAGCAACAAAAAGCGATTTACATTCAAAAGTTTTTCCATCAACGCATTGCAAATTTTTGATGTGATTAAATTGATCAATTTCAATTTCTTGCGGCGTGATATTTTCAATAAATTCCACACCTTCCTCAAAAGCTTTGTTAAGCTCTTGGTGGTTCAGCCTGTAAGCCGGAGAATCTTGAATTTTTTTGCGATAAAGAATTTTTACAGGCGCAATTTTTTGTGGGCTTTGCGCGTCACGCAAAAATTCTTCCGCAATAATTTTTTCTTCTTCGTTTAACTGCGCCCAAATTTTATCACGTCCCAGCAGTTCAACTTTTTTAGCAAATTTTTTAATCTGTACCAAATAATAAGCCTGCACTTCACACGCCGTATCAACAGCCGTAAGACCTCCACCAATAACGACGGCTGGCATTCTCACTTGCAGGTTAGTAAATAATTCTTCCTTAAAGCTCCCTGTTAGTTGCAGCGACATCAAAAAATCTGAAGCCATGCGCACACCTTTAGCGAAGTTATTTTTGAGATTAATAATGTTCGGGCGACCCGCACCCAAACAAAGCGCCACATGGTCGAAACCATAATTCTCAAAAGCAGTTTTATCGGTAATTGACGAACCAAAACGAATACCGCCAAACATTCTAAAATTTTCTCTGCGCTCCAAAAGCAAACGAATCACTTTTAAAAAATTCTTATCAAAACGCACCGTAATTCCATATTCCGCAACTCCGCCAAAGCCATGAATCAAGCGGCTTGAAAGCGGTTCGTAAATTTCATCTAAAAATTTTATCGGTTTAAATTTTTGGCGATTACCAAGCTCATCAATGCCAGAAATTTGCGAATTTAGCGGCTCAATTTTTAAGCCATCAATTGCTACAACTGTGTGGCCGTCATTAAGCAAATGATGCGCCAGAGTATATCCTGCAGGCCCGAGCCCCGCGATTAGAATTTTTTTGCCAGAATTTTCTCTCGGCAAATTGCGTTCTAAATTCAACGGATTCCAACGCGTTAAAAGCGAGTAAATTTCAAAACCATAAGGCAGCGCCAAAACATCTTTTAGAGTGCGGGTTTCGATTTGGGGAATATCCACCGCATCTTGTTTTTGGTAGATGCAAGACTTCATGCAATCATTGCAAATGCGATGTCCGGTGCCTGCAATCATTGGATTATC
>CAIUFU010000157.1 GCA_903898475.1 uncultured Alphaproteobacteria bacterium
CAAAATCTTTTAGAAAGGATTTCTCTGGGTAGGGATTTGTCTGAGGAGATAAGTTCTTTTCTTAAAAGTATTTCTGGTAAAGATAAGAGAGATGCGCTGGGTCTTTTATTTGAGCAGCTAGATCTAGATCTTGATGTAGAGATGTTTGCGTTTGGATTAAAACTTTATCTTTGCAAAGATTTGCTTCTCAAAGAAGCTAAAATCAGTGATTTTGTAAATATCGATAAGCTAAAAAATTTAAACCCACTGTCTGTTGGTTATGATAAAATATCAGTTTATAAGCCTTACCACACAAGGGTTAACGGTGCGTTGCTAGCGCTTTTATTTTTTGAGAAAATCGAGAAAAGCAAAACCAATTTTATGTCAGAAGATGCGGCTGACTTTATTAAAAATCTTTCTGATGCCGCTATCAGCTTGAAGAAGCAAGGGCTCGAACCAAATCAAATCTTCATGCTAATGTTCTCTGAAAGTATCAATCAGTCTATTATTTCAGATTCAGGATCAAATTACGAAGACAGAATTTTAATGGTCTTAAAGAAAATTGGGATCGCAGAAGAGAATATTAAAAAAATACACGATAAGGATGATTCAAGTACGGAGTTTGATTTTTTCTTTGATCTAGATGGTCGTAGCTATGGAATTGGAGCCAAAAGAACTCTGAGAGAAAGATATAAGCAATTTATTAAGACGGCTCAGATGAGTAAGATAGATGTAATGATCGAGATAACCCTTGGGCTAGATCTTAACGAAGAAAAAGCCAGAACCATAAATAATAATGGGGTTTATCTTTTTGTTGCTGAGGAGATATACGATTCCAGAGATTTTCTTCGAAAATTAAGTGGCGTTTATTCCACAAAAGATCTCAACATAAAAACTCTGAAATCTCTTAAGTAAATGCCTCAAATCAAAATCGCTAGCTTCAACGTAAACTCTGTAAAAGCACGCCTGCCAAGGCTTCTTGAGTGGTTGAAAAATTCGAATCCAGATGTGGTTTTGCTGCAGGAATTAAAATGTGTAGAAACTGAATTTCCTTTTACAGCCCTTTTTGACGCTGGTTACAATGCCGCAGTTTTTGGTCAAAAAACTTACAATGGTGTGGCGATTCTTTCGAAATCAAAAATCGAAGATGTGGTTAAAGGCTTGCCAACGCTCGATGGAGAAGTTGACGAACAAGCGCGCTACATTGAAGCAGTGTTGCCTTTTGGCGGCAAAGCAATTCGTGTTGCTTCAATTTATGTTCCCAATGGCGGGGGAGATTTAATGCCAAATGAGGCGCTAGAAAATAGTCAAAAATTCATTTACAAAATGAAATTCTTTGAGCGCTTGAAGGCTTATCTTTCTAAGACTCTCGCCTTTGAAGAAATGCAAATTTTTGGTGGAGATTATAATGTTGGAGCCGCTGACATTGATGTTTTTGATCCAAAAAGTTTAAACGGCACAGTTTGTTTTCATCCACTCGAGCGCCAAAAATTTCACTCACTTTTAAATTTAGGATTGGTCGACTCTTACCGAGCTTTCAACGGCCAAAATCAAGCTTTCAGCTGGTGGGATTATCGTGGCGGCTCGTGGCAGCATAATAAGGGAATGCGTATTGATTATCTTTTGGCATCTCCGCAGGCAGCAGATAAAATTTCAGCAGTAGGAATTGAAGATCGTGGGGTGCGAGATCAAGAGAAGGCGTCGGATCATTGTCCGGTGGTGGTTACGATTGAAGTTTAATTCGCCATATAAATCACCCTCGATGTCATCCTGAGCCTGTCGAAGGATGATGCAAGCCCGTGCCTAGAATCATCCTTCGACAGGCTCAGGATGACATTGGTGGTATTAAAATAATATTACCTTCAACTTTCACCACCTTCATCCTTGATGTTTCACCGCGGATAATTTCGATTTTTGATTTGGAAATTTTTAGAAGTTTAGCCAGAAATTTTATTAATTCTTCATTGGCTTTATTGTCCTCTGGAACTGCGGCTAGATTGATTTTGATGTATTCTTGATTTTTCTCGTCGAGAAATTTTCCGCTGATTTTGGTTTGCGAGGAATTTGGTGTGACCTTGATGTGGAGTATGCTGTGTGGGGATGGTTTCATTTAAACAAAAAAGACTCGTCATCCTTGGCCTGAAGGGCCGAGGATCTCATGAGTTTGGTTTTAAAAAGCTGAACTCATGAGATCCTCGAATCCTACAGATTCAAGGATGACGAGTAAATTTTATTTCTGCAAATCCTGCAAAGCTCTCACTTCAAATTTACAGCCTTGATCTTTGTAAGCTTCAAGCGCGTCAACCAAAGCTCTAGCTCCTGACATTGTCGTGGTGTAGCTAATGCCGCGCATCAAAGAAGTTCTGCGAATTGAAAAACTATCTTTGGTTGCTTGCGCGCCTTCAGTTGTGTTGATAACCAAAGCGATTTCTTTGCGGTCGATCATGTCGACGACATGCGGTTTGTCTTCGGTAATTTTATTTACGATTGTCACCGCAATGTCGTTTTCAGCTAGGAATTTGGCGGTTCCGCGGGTTGCGACAATTTTAAATCCGATTTTAACTAATTTTCTGGCCAAGTTCGGAAGATGTTTTTTATCCGAATCTTTCACCGATAAAAATACCAAACCTTCAGTTAAAAGTTTTACACCAGCAGCCATTTGAGCCTTGGCAAATGCGAGCGGGAAGGTGGTGTCAATTCCCATCACTTCGCCGGTTGATTTCATTTCGGGTCCCAAAAGTGTGTCAGTGTTTGAGAAGCGTGCGAAAGGGAAAACCACTTCTTTCACTGAAAAATAGTTCAGCTTTTTTTCCTGCAATTTGAATTCGGAAAGTTTTTTTCCGACCATAATAAGAGAGGCAATTTTGGCGATTGGAATGCCAGTTGCTTTAGCCACAAAAGGCACGGTGCGTGAGGCGCGTGGGTTAACTTCTAGCACGAAAAGTTTTTCATTTTGAATGGCATATTGCACATTCATTAAGCCTTTTACGTTTAGTGCCAAAGCCATTTTCACTGTCGCTTTTTTGACTTCTTCAATCATTTTTTCTGACAAAGAAAAAGGCGGAATCGAGCAAGCAGAGTCGCCCGAGTGAATGCCGGCTTCTTCGATGTGCTGCATAATTCCGGCAACAAAAACTTCTTCGCCGTCGCATAAAGCGTCAACGTCAACTTCAATTGCGTCAGTTAAAAATTTGTCGAGAAGAAGTGGGCCGCTGTCAAAAACATCAGCATATTCGACTAGATATTTCATCAAATAAGCTTCATCATAAACAATCGCCATGCCGCGCCCACCAAGCACGTAAGACGGGCGAACTACAACCGGAAAACCGATTTCATTTACTTGATCCAAAACCTGTTTTGCGGAATAAGCGATGTAGTTTTGCGGCTGATTTAATTCGAGTTTTTGTAAAAGTTTTTTGAAGCGATCGCGATCTTCAGCCAAGTCAATCATGTCGGGAGAAGTGCCGATGATTGGAATATTTTCATCTTGTAAAAACTTGGCGAGACTTAGAGGCGTTTGGCCGCCGAACTGCACGTTAACGCCGAGCAACTCGCCGTTGCTCATTTCTTTTTTGATTAATTCGATGGTGTCTTCAGCTGTTAGTGGTTCGAAATAAAGGCGGTCCGATGTGTCGTAATCAGTTGAAACTGTTTCGGGATTGCAATTAACCATAATCGCTTCAATGCCGTGGGCTTTAAAAGCGAAAGCGGCGTGAACGCAGGTGTAATCGAACTCAATGCCTTGTCCGATGCGATTCGGGCCTGAGCCAAGAATGACAACTTTTTTGCGATTAGTAGGATTTGATTCGCAGGAAGATAGGTTGAAGGCGGACATTTTTGCTAAGATTTTTGAGAGATTTTTAAGAAAAGATTTAGGCGCAGTCTAGGATGAGGAAATTTTAATTTCTAAAGATTTTTCCCGATAATTCTTTGGCTACTTGTTTAAAAAGAAACCGTAACTAACTTTGCCCCCGCTTACAGACCTCGGTTTGTGAGATATGGTGATAAACTCTTTTCATAATAAACGTACATGGAC
>CAIUFU010000158.1 GCA_903898475.1 uncultured Alphaproteobacteria bacterium
AATATTTCGTGCCACGGCGCGCGCTTCAAAAGTTGTAAACAAATAGCCGGAGAGTTTTTTGGTGGGATTGAAAAAATCAGATCCCGAAATTGTTGAGCTAATTTTTGGTGGGCCGTAATCCGCTGGCAGATCGTAGCCGTAGCGAAATGTCGCAGCCACGCTGGCGCTGGTGTTGATGTTGCCAACAGTAACTCCAACACCGGGCATTACGTCAAAACCAAAACCTCCTTTTTTTGAAAAAACAAAGTCACGCCAGTGGCGCTCGTAACTTAACATTACTCCAAATTCATCTTTAAGCTGATGGCTCCATCCATGCGGTTCGCTAGAACCCACCACCTTGTGGACAAATTTTTGACTTTGCTCAGCTTGCGCCGACGGCCCAACCATGCCCAAAGTTAGCACCACATTGTCAAACATGGTCTCAGCGTCAGAAATGATGCCAAGCGAGCCGTAAAGCCAACCGGCGTAGAAAAAATCATTGGCCGTAAAATCAGATTTGGTGATGTCTTGCGGCGTGTACATTGATTGACCCAGCGCCGCGGTGATGCGTTTTTTGCCGTCGCGATTTAACAGCGGCAAGTAATTTGAAGCGTTGCGGATGAAAGCTGGCATTTGCTCTTCAGAGCTAGTGTAAGAAAATCGAATGCCGTTGGTGTAGCCAGCATCTTTGCCGGTGAATAAATCATTTTCAAAAACTACGCCGAAAACACCCTTGTTGCCAGGCTTTGCAAATGCAGAGTCTGCAAGAAAAATTAGCAGCACTGCGATTGAGAAAAATTTATTTTTCCACTTTAAAACCTGTTCAGTAGATGAAACTGACAGCTTAAGAAGCATGATTTTTTTGATAACTTGCGGCGCTTTGGCTAGATTCTCTTTTCTACGACTCATCATCACACCCAGACCAAAAGTAAAAAATATCAGAGCCGCCACGTTGATCAACAAAGAAGGGGTAAAAGGCGAATTTAAATTTTGATCCTGCTTTCATCACTAATTTTTGTTTTGGGGCAAAAAATCTTTTCTACACACAGCGCATTATTTACGCAAACTTTACGCAACACTGCGCACAACAAAACCAACTAAAGAGATCTCTCACTTCGTTTGAGATGACAGTGTTTTTGTTGCAAGGGGATAAATCTTAACTTCAATGGCACTTGTGAGCATTGTCTCTGCGGCCTAAAGTCAAACAAACCTTCGCAGCAAAAGTAGAAAGAACAGCAGAAACTTCCGAAGCAAAAAAATTCAACCAATCAGAGAACAGCGCCTTTAAATCTTTGGTCAAACTTGATAACGGCACCTCGAGATAAATTTTCTCCCAACAAAAAAGCTGCCCTACCTTTGAAGTTTGGGATGACAGCTTTTTTGTCAACAGCTTGTGCACGCAACTAGATCCAAGGACGATCATATTCCGGAGCTTCTTCCGAAAGTGGCAAAGACGGAATATCCGCGTAAATTTCATTGTTCATTTTAATCACCACACGACCCGTGTCGGTAACAATTCCAATCACGGCAAAATCGAGTCCCCATTTTTCAAAAATGGCTTTGGCGAAATCTTCTTTTTCTGGTTTCAAAATCATCAACATTCTTTCTTGAGATTCTGAAAGCATGATTTCGTAAGGCGTCATGCCGGTTTCGCGTTGTGGCACTTTTTCTAAATTCAGCTCAATTCCGGTGCCGCCTTTGCCCGACATTTCAAATGACGAAGAAGTTAATCCCGCCGCACCCATGTCTTGAATTGAAAGAATGGCGTCAGATTGCATCAATTCCATGCAAGCCTCGAGCAAAAGTTTTTCGGCAAAAGGATCGCCAACTTGCACAGTTGGGCGCTTGTCTTCATCACCCTCTTTAAATTCGTCAGAAGCCATAACCGCGCCATTTATGCCGTCGCGGCCGGTTTTTGAACCAACGTAAACTACAGATGCACCAATTTGTGACGCCGCTGAGTAGAAAATTTTGTCAGAATCCGCCAAGCCCACAGTCATTGCGTTAACAATGATGTTGCCGTTGTAGCTTTTATCAAATGTCACCTCGCCGCCAACAGTTGGAACCCCGATGCAATTGCCGTAGCCGCCAATTCCCGACACCACACCATTCACAAGTTGTTTAGTTTTTGGATGATTAATTTCACCAAAACGCAGCGCATTCATGTTAGCAATCGGACGAGCACCCATTGTAAATACATCGCGAAGAATACCGCCAACACCGGTTGCAGCCCCTTGGTAAGGTTCAATGAAAGACGGGTGATTGTGACTTTCCATTTTAAACACCACCGCCTGATTGTCGCCAATATCGATGACACCTGCATTTTCACCAGGGCCACAAATCACCCATGGCGCAGTTGTGTGCATAGTTTTCAAATGCTTTTTGGTAGATTTGTAAGAGCAATGCTCTGACCACATTGCCGAGAAAATTCCAAGCTCAGTAATGGTTGGCGTGCGACCAAGAATATCCAAAACTTTCTGGTATTCGCTTTCAGTTAGATTGTGGTCTTTGATGAGCTGAGGAGTAATTTCGATGTTTTTCATTTTGTTATTTTTTAGTTAGTAATTCTCTTAGAATGGAGCTGTTTTTCTTATCCAATATTTATCAAACCAATCTGGTACTTCGTCAACTTTCGCATCAAGAATCTCTCCATCAGTGCCCTCTGCAATAAACAACATCGGCGGAGGATTATTAATATTTCCGTATTCAGAATTATCAAAAATATAAGAACGATTCGAGTTTTGCACCGCATCTTTTAGCAAACTTAGCGATCGATAATAACGAGATTTCACTTTATCATCAGGAACATCATGCCCCCCCTCCCTAACTCTCTCTTTGATGCGGTCAATATTGATTGACGGATCTTTTGTACAAAGAAAATAAAGATAAGTTTTGTAACCAGCACTCTTTGCTCGCTTTAAAACCTCAATTTTATCTGGCGAAGACATGACGGTTTCAAAACTAAAATTTTCCCGCCTTTCTATTAATTCATTTCTGATGAAATCAGCCACAACTGATGCAAAATAAGAATTTATTTGAACTCCTACAAATCTTAGCTTTTGATCTTGAAAGGAAATATTTCCAGAACAATCGAACGAGCCATACTTTCTTAAAAAATCTGAACTCTTTAATAGAAATGAGTTTGAAAAATGAGATCTAATGCTTTCTAAATTCGCCTCGATTTTAAAATTTTTAAAATCTAAAAATCCTTCAATATTTAAGACTCTCTCAATTTCATCTGGATTAATATAGACTCCGATCAATTCAGGCGTCAGGAGTGTTTTTAACCAACTCTTTCCAGAGCCATTTGGCCCCGCAAAAACCCTCATTCTTGGCGTAGAATCTGGTAATTTAATCATTTTTTCTCTATCTAATTCTGATCTGATTCATTCAAGAAAACCACAATCGGGCAAGAGGCAATATAGTTTTGCGACTTCTGCGGCTTCCAAGGATAGCTATATATTTCCACTTTATATCCAAGACGCCTAGCCTCTTTTCTATGACTTCTGCAAAGCAATGGAGTAGAAATCCCAATATTATAAATACACCCTTGGCGCCTTGCCTCTTCAAGAGCGCAATCAATCAGCATCGTTGAAATCAATGAATCTCGATGACTCTTTTCAACAAAAAAAGAAGAAATCTCACTAATTATCTCACCTGCATTAAGATTAAATTTTTCTAAAAAATTTCTATAAGTAAATTCGGTTCCCGGAACTTCATTTGGAAAATATTCAACCCAACGAGATGTTAATAATCTCATTCCACCAACGACTTTGCCATCCCTTACTGCAACAATAATTTTCCCTTTATGATCAAGTTCATTTTCGGCGCTGTGGTAATTTGTCCAACCATTTTCAACACAATAAACTTCATGTCGCATCATGTAATACTGCCTCAACAACTCTTTGTCGGCTGTAATAACAACCCTCACACCCTCATCCTTACCCTCCAAAAAAGATGATCTTTTGTCCAAATCATTATTAACAACATTTACGGGTGCACTCCATTTTCTTGGATTGTTTTCGTTGCTTGCAGCCGTCCACACTTTCCCAACAATTATCTCAGATCCATTTGGGAAAACTTTTACAATATTATCGTTTTTGGCCACTAAAACACTTCTTCCAGAAGTCATAACTTTTTGAAAAGCGCTGCGTCCCGCCTCTTTTGCTAAAGAAGGAATATTATTTTCTAAAATCTGCATTTCCTTTTCTGTGAGTTTCATTTTTTAGTTAGTTTTTTAGTTTTTTTAAAACCTCGTCCTCCATGTCACACCGAGAGAGAATTTTAAATCTGCCTCATTTTTAATCTTATTGAATTCCATAAGATTAAAAACGGCGATTTTTTGTTTACAATTTCTCCGCAATCTCATCCGGAAAAACATAGTTCCCCGTCACCATTTGCACATCGTCGCAATCTTCCAACTGGTCGATCATTTTCATTAGTTTTTGTGCTTGTTCAAGGTCAGTTACTTCCATTTGGTTTTTGGCTTTCCAGTCGAATTTTGCTGAAAGTGGGTCTTTAAATTTTTCTGCTAAAGCTTCGCGAACTGAGTTTAAATTTTCTGGCTTGGTGATTACAACGTGAATTTCTTCTGACGATTCAACTTCTTCGGCACCAGCTTCCAGCGCGGCTTCAAACATTTCTTCTTCAGTAGCAATCTTGCCGTCAAATTGAATCACGCCAACATGGTCAAACATGAAGCCAACCGAACCAGTTTCTCCCAAAGCACCACCGGCTTTGGTAAAAGTGCTGCGAACTTCACTTGCAGTGCGATTACGATTGTCGGTTAGCGCTTCAACGATAATTGCAATTCCACCCGGAGCGTAGCCTTCGTAGCGAATTTCATCAAAATTATCGCCGCCAATTTCGCCGCTGGCTTTTTTGATTGCGGCGTCAATTCGATCTTTTGGCATGTTGTTGGTGCGAGCGTCAATTAGAGCGTTGCGCAAGCGTGGATTAGAGTTTGGATCAACATTGCCACCTTTCGCCGAAACGGTGATTTCGCGTAAAATTTTAGTGAAGCGCTTAGCTTTTTTAGCGTCTTGCGCGCCTTTGCGGTGTTTGATATTTGCAAACTGAGAGTGGCCTGCCATGGGAAAATTGTGAATTGAGGTTTTTAAGAATTACCGAGAATTCCACCAAACTTAATCGGCGAAATTTTCTTGGCAAGGCCGGTGGCATCATCAATTTCAACGATTGTTACGCACAAAGTTGCCTCACCTTTCGCCGGTTCCATTTTAGAAAATTTACGTTTTTGCAAAAACATTTTAAGCGGCACATCTTGCTGCATGCCAATCACCGAGTCGTAATCGCCGCACATGCCGGCGTCGGTTTGGTAAGCGGTGCCGCCTTTCATGACGTGGCAGTCTGCAGTTGGAATATGGGTGTGCGAACCAATCACGGCACTAACTCGCCCGTCTAAAAATTTTCCCATCGCCATTTTTTCTGAAGTGGCCTCCGCGTGAAAATCGACAAAAATTGCATCAGCCTCAATGCCCAAACGATTGCTTTTTAAGATCTCGTCAACCGCTTCAAAAGGGCATGAAACGTGATATTTGGTAAATACTTGGCCGAGTAAATGAATGGTTAAAACTTTTTTCTCAAATGCCGTGGTTAAAATTCTAACGCCAACTCCGGGACAAGATTTAGGAAAATTTGCCGGACGTAAAAGACGTTTTGTGTCGTTGATGAAGCTGGTGATTTCATGCTGATCCCAAATGTGATCGCCGCCGGTTAAAATGTCGGCGCCGCAATTGAGCAATTCTTGATGGGCGCTGCGATTAATGCCAAAGCCGCCGGAAGCGTTGTCGCAATTGACGATCGTGAAATCGATTTGGTTTTCGAGTTTAATTCTTTGCAGATTTTCTGTGACTATTTTGCGGCCCACTCGACCAACAATATCACCGCAAAATAGTAATTTCATTAGCGACTACCACCACCACTTTGCTTTTCACCACCTTGTGGAAAACTTACCGCCGGACCTTGATCTCTATCTCTATCACCTTCGTCCATCACGCTAGCAGGTCTCATGCTTTCGCTGTTTTTTAAAGTATTGAGAACACCACCAGCCTCTTTCATCGCAGCCTTCATTGGATCTTTTTCTTCTGATGACTCTTTTTCAACCTCGCCCTGAACAGTGTCTAATTTTTCTGTCAAACCTTTGGTAACATCTTTTAACTCAGGATTTTCTTTATTAACCCCTTCCAAAATTCCTTGGCATTGCTTCATTAATTCTGGATCTTTGGTACCAGCAACCGCATCAACCATTTTCTGTAAGGCGCCAACTAATGGATTTTCTTCTTCAACTTCATTACCTTGCAAACCTTTTGGACCAGTAGTTTTTGGCTTAGTCGGAGATTCTTCAACTTCATCAACTTCCATTCCTGATTTACCTTTATTTGCAGGATTTTTTTCATCTTGTTGCGAGCGACCTTGCATAAATTTTTGCACACCTTTCATCACACCTTCTATCTGACTCATCATTTCTGGAGAGAATTGTAGGCCTGATTGCTGTTCTGATTCTTGAACTGATGCATTACTATCTGTCACCTTAACGCCTTCTTTCGAATCTTCTTTCTTTCCCATTCCAAATAAATTTTTCAGAAATTCCATGAAGGTAGTTTTTCCTTTTCCTTCTTCATTTTCCTGCTCTTCTTCTTCATCATCCATACCGAGTTTTTTTTCCTTCTTCGGACCAGATTGACCACCTCCCGCCTTACCACTCAACATATTAACAAAAGCGTTTATGGCAGAGGTGACGGCTTTTAGAACAGCCGTTACAAGCCTCAAAGCTGCAACAGCTACATCAATTACAGCCCCGATTGGACCGCCAATTTTGTCATTTTCCTTCTTTTTTTTCTCTTCTTCTGATTGCGAGGTTGATCCAGCACTAGTGGCTTTTCCATCTTCTTTTGCATTAAAGTCTTCCGCTTTCTTTTTATCTTCTTCGGATTCTACGACTTTAGTATTATCTGCCGGTTTCATAACGTTTTAGTAGTTTAAAATTTATCAAAAATTGTCAACGCGCAAAAAATATCGGGTGCGCCAAACTGTCAAACAAATTCACATTTGCCAGCTTGAATTTAAGAAATGATTTTCGATCATCCACAATTCCTTCCTCACACATTTTTTTTCCAAAAAAATTTTACAAAAAAACATGGCTAAAACTCTCTACGACAAAATTTGGGATTCACATTTAGTTTACGACGACGGCTCTTCGAGCGCAATTTACGTTGATCGCCAGCTGATTCACGAAGTAACTTCTCCGCAAGCTTTTGAGGGTTTACGCATGACTGGCAGAAAACCACGCCGCCCTGAAGCGCATTTAGCTGTAGCCGATCACAATGTGCCAACCACAACCGCTGATCGCGGCAATGGAACTCACGGCATCAAAGACGCCACCTCACGCATTCAAGTTGAAACTCTAGAAAATAACTGCCGCGAATTTGGCATTAAATATTTTGATTTAGACGACAAAAAACAGGGCGTGGTTCACATCGTTGGCCCCGAACAAGGTCTTACTCAACCAGGCATGGTGATTGTTTGCGGCGATAGCCACACTTCAACTCACGGCGCTTTCGGCGCTTTGGCTTTTGGCATCGGCACCTCTGAAGTTGAACATGTTTTAGCAACGCAAACTTTGATCCAAAGCCCAGCGAAAAACTTTTTAGTAAAAGTTGATGGCAAGCTTGGCGCGGGTGTTACCGCAAAAGACATTACTCTTGCGGTAATTGGCAAAATCGGCACGGCGGGCGCTACTGGTTGCGTAATTGAGTACGCGGGCGACGCCATCAAATCACTTTCCATGGAAGGCCGCATGACCGTGTGCAACATGTCGATTGAAGCCGGTGCTCGCGCTGGTTTGATTGCACCAGACGAAATCACTTACGCTTACTTAAAAGGCCGCCCAATGGCACCAAAAGATTTCGACAAAGCGGTGAAATATTGGGAGTCTTTGAAATCTGATGCTGGTGCAAAATATGACAAAGAACTTCACTTAAACGCCGCCGACATCGCACCACAAGTTACTTGGGGAACCAGCCCAGAAGACGCTTTGCCAATCACCGACAAAGTTCCTTTCCCTGAAAGCTTCGCTGACCAAGGCAAACAAGAAGCAGTAAAAAGATCGTTGGAATACATGGGTTTAATCGCAGGAACTCCGCTTGAAGAAATTTCCATCGACAAAGTTTTCATCGGATCTTGCACTAACGGCCGCATCGAAGACTTTCGCGCTGCAGCAAAAATTTTAGACGGCAGAAAAATCGCCGCTAACATCAAGCTAGCAATGGTTGTTCCAGGATCTGGTTTGGTAAAAGAACAAGCCGAAAAAGAAGGATTGGATAAAATTTTCATCGCCTCAGGCTTTGAATGGCGCGAACCGGGATGTTCAATGTGTTTGGCGATGAATGCCGACAAATTGGAATTTGGCGAACGCTGCGCTTCAACTTCAAATCGCAACTTCGAAGGTCGCCAAGGTCGCGGTGGCAGAACTCACCTTTTGAGCCCAGCCATGGCTGCAGCTGCTGCAGTTGCCGGACATTTGGTTGATGTGCGTAAATTCTAATTAGAAAATGAAATGCTTTTTTTCTTTCGTTCTAAGCAAGAGCCCACCTCTCGTACCTACGATGTTACAGGCTCTTCTGGATTTTCCGCGTTACCTTTAAAAGCAAATCAAAAAATTTCCGACGATCAAGAATTTCAATGGACCGTCGGACTCGTCAAAGACTTTGCCGCGATTTTTGCGGCAATTTTTTTGTCAGCAATTGGCTACGGAATTTTAATGGTGATGATTGCGTTAAAGCTTGAAGCCAATGTTAAAAACGAAATTTTAATGTCGGTTTCTACCGCCACACAAATTGGCGCTGGCGTAATATTCTCTCGCTTCTTGCCCTCGATGGGACGAAAAGCCGGCATGATTAACAGCATTTATTTTGGTTCAATTTTATCAGCCATTTGTTCATTGGCGCTTTACTGGTATCTTGGATATTTGTTTTGGCTGGCGATGGTTTTTTGCATCGGAACTTCTTTCTTTATTTGCGGCGTTACTCGCAACACCATCATGATCGACATCGCGCCAACTCACATTCGCGCCATGGTGATTTCTTTTGGAACCATGCTAGTGGCCATTGGCAATAGCTTGGGGCCAGTTATTTTAAAGATTTTTCAAACCTCTGACAGCTTCGCTTCTTTCGCACTTGCCAGCGGGTTTTTCTTAGCCTCAATCGCTCCTTTAGAAAGACTCAGAAGAGTTGATGCCAGCGTTCGCGAAGAAAAATCAATCGGCACTTGGCGCTACATGAAAAACTCACCAAAAATCATGCTTGCTGCTTTTTCAACAAGCTTTGCCATGTCTTCATCAAGCGCTTTTTTGATTATTTACGGCATTAAAATTGGCATGCCTAAAGATGAGGCCTCTCTGCTTTTATCGGTGCTGCTTTTTGGCACGGTTTTCTACATTCCGCTAGGATATCTTGCCAATATTTTGAATCGCAGATTCATGATGATGTCATCTGCAATACTCGCTTTAATCTGCGCTCATGCTCTTTTTATCGTGCAAGATTCTAGCAAAATTCCCATGTTATTATTTTTACTTTTCGGCTCGCTTGCCGGCGTAAAATTGCCTGCGGTTGTTTTGATTAATGAAAAATACAAACCAACCCAACGCCTTGCTGTTAACAGTGCATTTACTCGCTTTGGACTAACCGGAAATATTTGCGGATTATTTGCCACCGGCGCTTTAATGAAAAGCTTTGGCCCACAGGGTTTATGGCTTTCGGTAATTATTATTTTGTCTTTCTTTTTGATTTTCTGCTGCGCCAATTACACCAAAAAAATCATCAAAAGAGAATTCAAATCACAAGATTTTTCAATTTTTAACAAACACCAAAATGAGCAATTGTCAGACGTCTAACTGCCCTACCCGCAAATTTTTAAAAAAACTTTTTCGCTGCAAAAGCGAACCGGTTGTCGCTTGCGTTAATTTGCACGGCGTCATCGGCAAAGATTCAAAATTGTCTTCAGGGTTAAATTTTGAAAATGTCGCGCCTCTTTTAAAACGCGCTTTTGAAATGAAAAAAGTTAAAGCCGTGGCACTTGCAGTTAATTCACCCGGAGGCTCACCCGTTCAATCCGAATTAATTTACAATTACGTTCGCGAACTTTCTGAAGAGAAAAAAATTCCGGTTTACACTTTTGCCCAAGATGTTGCGGCGTCCGGCGGCTACTGGCTGCTTTTGGCGGGCGACGAAGTTTACGCGCACAATTCTTCAATTCTTGGCTCAATTGGAGTGATTTTTTCGGGCTTTGGTTTTGTCGATTTAATCAAAAAAATCGGCGTCGATCGCCGCGTTTACACTGAAGGAAAAAACAAAGCGATTCTCGATCCCTTTTTGCCAGAGCAAGACGAAAATGTTGAGATCTTAAAAGATTGTCAGCGCGACATTTTCGAAGGCTTCAAAGATTTGGTAAAATCAAGACGCCAAGGCAAACTAAAAGAGTTGGAAGAAAATTTATTTACCGGCGCTTTTTGGTCTGGCAAAAAATCTTTGGATCTTGGATTAATTGACGGCATTTGCGACATGCGCAGCAAAATGAAAGAAAAGTTCGGCGCCAAAGTTGAACTATTGCAAATCACGGCAAAAAAAGGATTGCTAAAAAGTTTCTTCTCAGAAAAGTCCAACTTTACCTACAGCTTACTTAACAAGATTGAAGAGCGAATTAGTTTTAACAAATTCGGGCTTTAATCTCCTCTCAAAACAAAACTAAACAGACCATGACCTTCTTCAAATCTGACCTAAAAAATTCCGATCCAGAAATTTTCGCTTCCATTGAAAAAGAAACCGATCGTCAAAAATATCAAATCGAATTAATCGCTTCTGAAAATATCGTAAGTACCGCCGTTCTTGAAGCGCAAGGCTCTGTATTTACAAACAAATACGCTGAAGGCTATCCAGCAAAAAGATATTACGGCGGCTGTGAATTTTCTGATGAAATCGAGCAAGCTGCAATTGATCGCCTTTGCAAACTTTTCGGCGCAAGCTTTGCTAACGTGCAACCGCACTCTGGCGCTTCTGCAAATTTAGCAGTTTATCTTGCCACTCTTCAACCGGGCGACACCATAATGGGAATGTCTTTGGCAGCTGGTGGACACTTAACCCACGGCGCACAACGCACAATTTCAGGCATGTGGTTTAAATCAGTTCAGTACGGCATTCGTTTAGATGACGGTTTGATCGACTACGATCAAATGGAAAGCCTAGCACGCGAACATAAACCAAAAGTAATTGTTGCCGGCATTTCTTCTTACCCGCGCATTGTTGACTGGTCGCGTTTTAGAAAAATCGCTGACGAAGTTGGCGCACTTTTGATGGTTGATATGGCGCATATTGCGGGTCTTGTTGCTGCCGGCCTTTATCCATCGCCAATTGGCGTTGCTGACATTATAACTTCAACAACTCACAAAACTTTGCGCGGCCCTCGTGGTGGCGTGATTTTGACTAACAACGAAGAGCTTGCAAAAAAAATTAATTCTGCCGTTTTTCCAGGTCTTCAAGGCGGCCCATTAATGCATGTAATTGCTGCTAAAGCGGTTGCGTTTGCCGAAGCTTTGCGTCCTGAATTTAAAACTTACGCTAAACAAATCGTCGCCAATGCCAAAGTTTTGTCAGAAGTTTTGATGAAACGCGGCCTAAAAATTACTACTGGCGGCACTGATTGCCACTTGATGGTTGTTGATTTGACGCCACTTGAAACGCTAACCGGCAAAGAAGCTGAAAAAGTTTTGGAACGCGCCGGCCTCACCTGCAACAAGAATGCGATTCCAAATGATCCACGCTCACCTTTCGTAACTTCGGGTCTTCGTTTTGGCACAGCTGCAGGAACAACACGTGGTTTCGAAGAGAAAGAGTTTGAAAGAATCGGCAACATGATTTGCGATTGCCTCGAAGGCTTCGTGAAAAATGGCGAAGAGGGAAATCGCGCTTTGGAAACGAAGATGAAAGCGGAAGTTGCAACTCTTTGCAAAGAATTTCCAATCTACTAATTTGGCCTGCGGCAACGCGCCACAAGGAGCGCCCCACATTCGTGGGGAACCCCAGTCGTAACAACTTTAATTTCTCAAAATGTCTGACCCAATCAAATTAATTACTTCAAAATTATCTCCTTACGGCCACCGCGTTGAAATGGTTTTGATCGAAAAAAATATCCCCTACGAAAAGCAAGACATCTCTCTGGCAACAAAGCCTGATTGGTTTGTAAAAGACGCACCTTTGGGCAAAGTTCCTTTGCTTTACGTTGGCGATAAAGCTCTTTTTGAATCAATCGCCATTTGCGAATATTTGGAAGAGGCTTTTCCAGAAAATCCTCTACATCCAAAAGATGCTTTGCTGAAAGGTTGGCATCGCGGCTGGATGGAAGTTGCAAGCGGCATAACTTCCTCAACTTTAGGTATGATGTTTGCGCAAAATCAGGAAGAATTTGACTTGAAAAAAGTTGAAATCGTCACGCGCCTTGCCGCAATTAATAAGCATTTGAAATTCAGCCCTTATTTTGACGGCGAAAAATTTTCTTTGGTAGATGCTTGCATGGCTTCAGCCTTCAAACCGCTGACCTTCATCGACAATAAATTTACTTTAGAAATTTTCGATCTTTACAAAACTGCCGCAACTTACGTTGAAAGTGTAGTTGCCCGCGGGTCTTTGCACAAAGCACTTCCAGATGATTATGAAAGTTTATTCAAAGGCTTACTTGAAAGAAAAAAATCTCACCTGTTGACGATGAGCTTTAGCTTGTAGA
>CAIUFU010000159.1 GCA_903898475.1 uncultured Alphaproteobacteria bacterium
CTTTTATTAGGAAATGAAAGCTTGGACTGGCTTACAAATCACTACTGTCCGGTTAAGAAATTATCAACCCCTCTTCAACCCTTATAATTCAAGGGCTAAGCAGGGGTAAAAAGTTTTTTCGATCTAGAAATGATTCCTGAACTATCCTTTTAAAATCTGACCCAGCAATGATGGATAAAATATTCTTTGAAGCCGGATCTATTTACCTCACGGATCGAGGATATATCAACTTCAAACGCTTACACAGAATCACTCAGTTAGGTGCTTTCTTTGCAATAGAATGAAAAAAAGATTAGATTTAAGCGCGTCTATTATCATCCACTCGATAAGACGACGGGCTTAATCTATGACCAAACTGTACTACTAGACAGTGAATTCGCCCTTCGCACTTACCCTTCGCAAGTAAGAAGAGTAAGGTTCTACGACGAAGACACAAAAAACGATTAGAGTTTCTCACCAACAACTTTGAGCTTGGCGCACTAACAATAGTAAAGCTCTACAAACAACTCTGGCAAGTCGAACTCTTCTTCAAATGGATCAAGTAACACCTGCGAATCAAAGCGTTTTTTGGCACTTCCAGAAACGCAGTTGAAACGCAAATTTGGATCGCGATTTCGATTTATCTCCTAATCGCAATCGTGAAAAAAACGTTCAAACTTGATGAAAGTCCCTACACTTTATCTCAGATTCTAAGCCTATCTCTATTCGAGCGAACTCAGAACCTGAGCGACTTCATCAAATTGAATTGCACAAAATCAGAGACCGAAATCACTGACCTCTTCATCCTGTGAGAGGCGGAACCGGACAGTAGTGTTTTGTAATCCTATCCTGCGGCTGGGGGACGCTACGTGGCCGATGTTTTTTTGACGAAAGCGGCAAGGAAAATAATCCGCAAAAAGTTGCTGACAGCGGAGCTTACCTAAACCAGCAATCTAACTGAAATTTTTTAAGGCTTAAATTTGGACTGAAACTGAAGACAAATCTCGTCCTGCTTTATTTCGTAATGAGACTTAAAATTTAAGTATTTATCAACGCGACCAATCCACGACACTCCTTTCTCACAAATCTCAAAACAATGAATCTGCTAAAAATATTTCTCATCCTAGCTCTTCTCCTAAACTCATCATGCACCACAAGATGCCTGTGGAAGAGTCGCCCCAGTCAGCAGGATACAATCAAAAATTTTCTCGTCAGCACTGATGGCTCGAAGGTTGTATTTATTGGCGACAGATATCATTACATCTTCGATGACACTGCGGAAACTATTCAAAAAATAGTAAAATGGGAAGGAGTTTCAAAATTAAAAATCACACTTGGTCGCTTTAAAATTCACTCCACAGATCAGGTAAAAGTATCTGGTCACATTAGCACCTTGGACGAAAACATCTCAGACGCTGATGTTGATTTTTTAAAGAGCGCCGGCTTCTCAAAAGAAGCTTCTGACAAAAATATTTACGGAAGAAAAATTGCGATGAATGGTACAATTTATTTACCCTCAGCCGATGAAATGATTGCCGAATACCAAGCGCAAAATGATCCATCTTTTACTGGAAAAAAATCTCAACCACTTACCCAAAGATTTGCGGTAATTCTTGATGTGGAAAAAAGTTGGTTTTCTTGGATAAAACAAACCTCCAAAAAAATCGCCCTAACCCCAATTAAACTCACTCAAGACGCCCCAGGATTTATAGCTGGTGCAGCTGTAACCGCCATCGCCACTATATTCTTCGCCCCAATCTCCATCTCCAACGCCGTAATCAAAACAGATCCCCGTGAAATCATACTTGTGACGGTTCCATTAATAGCGTTTGTGTACGTAACTGGTACAATGGGAACTGAAGCCTGCCATTAATTCTACCGGTACCCATTCTCAACTTGTAACAACAGAAAATTTTTTAGTTAAATGTCAAAAGATTCACAAAGCTCAGCGCCAGAAAACACTAGCAATAAATCAGACTACGCCTCCCACGCAGCAAAAGCGGTTTCGGTATTTTCAAACGCCGTTACCAGACAAATTGCTCAGCGCGCTGCTGTTAAAGGCATGTCGCAAGGCAATCAAGCCCCTGTAATAAAAGACGGGAAAGTGATTGATCCACTTAGTTTTAAACAGTTTTACAACGGGGTGCTCGGCAGAATTCCTTACAGCACTGTGTTGATGCTTGGCGTTTCAGAAGGGGTTAATCATCTTTCCAGCCCTGATACTTCTTTCATCCAAAAAACCGCATTAAAAGCTGTTTTAGAAACGCTGCCATTTGGGGCTTTGCTGGAGACAAGAAATACTGTTGGCACTCATAAATTACCGCGAACTGCACTTTCAGCCGCGCCATTTTTATTAACTCGCAACGCAATAAATTGGTGTGGAATTGGGGGAATCATTAGCGACGAAAAATATAAAGTTCTCTACACTGGAGCTCAGCAAATCTTCAACCTTGTCACCAATGACGAAGGCAGAGTTCCCGACGAAGATCCTACAAAACATATGCTTTACATCTTAAGCAAAAAAATGACGGAAGGCGCCATCATGGGAGTCATCTCAACAGCCCCGCATAATTTTGCCATTAAAGTGATGACGCAGATGCAGCACAATCCAGATGCCAGTTTTAAGGAAACTTACCAAAATGTTTTCAATTATTTTTATCACAACCAGAACAAAAGAGCCATCCTGACTGCGATATCTCCTAGGATGGTTGGATGCATGGCCAGCGCCGTATATTTCTCGCAAGGATTTCAGGAGGCGGTTGCAGAGGGCGTTAGAGGTGCGATCAATAATTTAGACACCTCATTGCTTGATGCAGAGCGAATGAGAGAAATTAAAAACAACAGCAAAAATATTCTTCGCGACGCGGAAGAATATATCAAAGGACTGCTCTCTGAAACAAAAGAAGCGGATAAAAAAAATGATGTTGCGAAAAATCAAGAAACCCCCAACCCATCTTTAAGAGCAACGTCAGCTGATAAAACTAAAGACACTTCAACAAAAAAAGGTGCAGAAGGAAGAGATTAAAGAAATTGAAAATGCCTAGATCTATCAGCAACAACTCAGAACATTAAAAATGAAACTACCAAATTTCTTGGTCGCGATGGCTGCTCTTATTCGTGGCGGCAGAACGCAACTTGTGAACCGCTACGATGGTGTTTCTGTGCAAGATTATGATCAACCCGTGAGCGAACAACAAATAGATGTCCGTCTCGGAGTGAATACGGAACTGCCGGTTTATAGTGGCCTTGATTCTTCTGGCATAAGAAAAAGAGCAGAGCAAGCGTTGGAGGTAGCTCGACAAAATCCAGATCCAAGAAATTTCTTAGATTCTGTAATGCTTTTTACTCAAGCAATTAAGATGAATCCGGGTGAAGAATGGGCGCATTATGGCAGAGGTCTTTGCCAAATTTTCTTAAAAAATCCCGAAGCTGCGATTGCAGATTTTAGTGCGGAAATAGAGTTAAATAAAAGCCCCGCTTCTCAAGGAAGAGCTCGATTTGAAAGAGGCTTAACTTACATGAGATCAGAAAAATGGAATGACGCTTTAAAAGATTACGGATACTTGACAGAAAAAGCAGATCTTTACCCAGATTTGATTGAAGAGGCCGATAGGGCCATAAAAAATGCGGAGGAAAGAATAGCGCAGGAGGAGAAAAAAATAGCCGATGAAAAAGAAAAAAAATCCCAAGCCAAACTAAGAAAAGCCAACAGCATATTTACCCAAGGACGACAAAATTTGAATATCTTTGAAGGCAGAAAACAATATTTTGAAGCGCTAAAGATGGTGAATGAAGAAATTGATGAAGAACTTACAAACGAAAAGATCTGGCTTAGAGCTCTTATCAATCATCAAGCTGGATGGGTTGCGGAAGCTAGAAAGGATTACAAATATTTAATGGAGAATGCTGCCGATGACTATCCAAAGAGTACTAATTTGTATCGATCGGCCTCATTGCAATATTACGCCACACAAACCCCTTCCGCACTTATTGGTTTGATAATCGTTGGCTTTGGCGCTGCGGTTGGAATGAGAGCGGGAGAGTTACATGACCTCAATCATCAAGCAGAATTTCGTCCAGAAGAAGAAGCAAAAAATGCCATTAAGGGCTTTGCAAGAGGCTTTATTGAGTTTCATTTAAGACCAGAAAATTTACCGCAAGAAGATCTGACGGCGCTGCTAAAACTCAACGAAGATCAAGCTCGTCAATTATTTGAAGAGGCGTTAAAGAAAAAATCTCCAGAAGAGCTTCAGGCTTTCTTAGCTAAAGAATTGAGCCTCATTCCAGATTCAGCACATTTAAAATCATTAATTGCAGAACCATTTACAGAAATTATCGGGTCTACATTGACTCAAGATATCGATGACGGTCCTAAGAATTTTGTTTACGATCGAGCGCTTCCGCAAGGCATAACTCACAATCCACTTAAAGCCGCAAAGCTGGAAGAATTCTTAGGAATATTTAAAGACGAAGCCTTGAGATACATGTGAGAGATACACAAAGACGCAACA
>CAIUFU010000160.1 GCA_903898475.1 uncultured Alphaproteobacteria bacterium
AGCGCCTGCAGCGCATGCTCACCGCCCTGTCGCTGCAGACCCTGCGCTACAGCAAGCTCGGCCTGGCCTCGGTGCAACGGCGTCAGCGCTCGGCTGCGTTGTGGCGCGAAGCGACCGACGCTTTTGCAGAAAAACCGAGAAAGAAAAAGACGATAATTTTTGCCAAATGAATGGCGCTTTGCATTACGGCTTGGGTGCTGATCATTGGTTTTTTTTCAAGTTTTTCTGCAAGTAAAAGTGAGCCAACTAAAGTGCCAATGGCGCCAACAAATAAGCCAATTGAGCAGCTGATAAATCCTACGACAAACCACTTGCCGCGGAAGTAAAAATTAGCAGAAAATTTTGGGAAAATCGTGATTAAAATAATGAAAAATCCGAGCAAAAAATTGAACCAGTTTTCGGGCAAAGGGGTTAAATAAAAACAGCCGACCACGCCGCCCAGAAGTGCTCCAATAATGGCTTGGCGTCCGATTTTCCAATCGATATTTTTGCGTAAAACAAAAGCGCGAGTGGCGTTGCTTGAAAGTTGAATAATGGCGTGGAGGGGAATTAAAATTTCCATTTGAAAAATTTGCGCCATTACCGCAAGCAGCATTGTACCACCCAAGAAACCAACGGATGCTGAGATGATCGCGCTGATGAATGAGGCCCCGTAAATTAGGTAAAAATAATTTTCGAAGATGGGCATTGAAGTTGATTTATTTTAGTTTTTTCGAACGAGCTGTCGCGCAAGAGAGATTGCAGCTTCTAACTAAATTTTTAATGAACGTAAGGTCGGGGTTACAAACCCCAACCTGCATCGAGGAGTGTTTACAGACCGAGAGTCAAAACCCTGAGCTGGACTGGGTTTGCAACCCAGTCCACAGGTTCATTTTCTTACTTTTAAATTTTGTCGTAGGAAATTTTTTCTTTTTTCGCACCTGGATGTGTCACCGCGCCGAACCTTGCTGATCCTACAGTTTGGGCGTATTTCCACAGAGTTCCAGATTGGTAATCATTTTCGCGAGGCTGCCACGCGGCTTTGCGGGCTGCGATTTCTTCGTTGCTTAGTGCCACGTCAATTGTGCCTTTTAGGGCGTCGATTGTGATTTGGTCGCCGTTTTTAAGTAGCGCAATCATTCCGCCAACGGCGGCTTCAGGGCTAACGTGGCCGATGCAAAATCCACGCGTGCCGCCAGAAAATCTGCCGTCAGTAATTAGCGCAACTTTGCTACCCATTCCTTGGCCGTAAATTGCCGCGGTGGTTGCCAGCATTTCGCGCATTCCAGGGCCGCCGCGTGGTCCTTCGTAGCGAATTATTAAAACGTCACCTTCCTTGTAAGCTTTACGCTCAACCGCTTTGAAACATTCTTCTTCTGAATCAAAACACAAAGCGCTGCCGGTGAAAGTTTGCGCGTCAGCGGCCATTCCGGCAACTTTTACCACCGCACCGTCTTCGGCTAAATTGCCTTTGAGCGTTACAACGCCGCCAGTTGGCGACAAAGGTTTTTCGGGGCGGTAAACTACGTCTTGGTTTTCGTTAAATTTTATTTCGGCTAAATTTTCGGCCATTGTTTTGCCGGTAACTGTCATGCAATCGCCGTGGATGTAGCCGGCATCAAGCAACACTTTCAAAATCATTTGCACGCCGCCAACTTCAAACAAGTCTTTTGCCACATATTTTCCACCCGGTTTCATGTCGGCAATGTAGGGAGTTTTTTTGAAAATTGCCCCAACTGCAAAAATGTCAAAATCAATGCCGCACTCGCTGGCAATTGCTGGCAAGTGAAGCACGGCGTTGGTTGAACCGCCAGTTGCGGCAACAATTGTTGCGGCGTTTTCAAGTGCTTTTAGCGTAACGATGTCGCGCGGTTTAATATTTTTTTCGATTAAATTCATTACTGCTTTGCCAGATTGGTAAGCGTATTCGTCGCGTGATTCGTAAGGTGCGGGAGTTCCTGAAGATCCCGGTAAAGCAAGACCAATTGCTTCAGAAACGCAAGCCATTGTGTTGGCGGTGAACTGTCCTCCACAAGCGCCAGCAGAAGGGCAAGCGGCTTTGGTGAGAATTTTTAAATCTTCTTCTGTCATTTTGCCTGCGTCTCTCATGCCTACAGCCTCAAAGACATCCACGATTGTCACGTCTTTGTCTTTAAATCTACCGGGCAAAATTGAGCCACCGTACATGAAAACTGAAGGCACATTCAAACGCACCATTGCCATCATCATTCCAGGCAAAGATTTGTCGCAGCCGGCAATTCCAACCAAGGCGTCGTAGCAATGTCCGCGCACTGTCACTTCAATTGAATCAGCAATTACTTCGCGTGAAACTAGCGAAGATTTCATTCCTTGGTGACCATTGGCAATGCCGTCGGTCACGGTGATTGTAGTGAATTCACGCGGTGTTCCGCCAGCATCTTTAACCCCTTTTTTTGCCGGTTGGGCTTGGCGCTGCAATGCAATGTTGCAAGGTGCGGCTTCGTTCCACGCGCTGACAACTCCAACAAAAGGTGAGTTTAAATCGGCGTCGGTTAGGCCTTGCGGATACAGGTCAGTCTTGATGTTGTAGAGCATCGTCTTGCGTCCTTCGCAGCCGTGAGAATTGGTAACGTAACGCGAAGGCAATTTTGATTTGTCGAATTTTGGCATTGGAATTGAAAAATTTAATTTGAAGGTTTTTGGTTAATTTCCATCTCGCCCATGAAATAGCAAAGAAGCGTAGCGGGAATTTTTAGAATTGAGGCTGAGTTGGAGTCTTTTTGACTAATAACTCCAAAATCATCCAGTGATTTTGTGACGATGTAGCCTCTTTTAATATTTTTTTCAGAGCAAAAATTAATCAATCCTTTGCAGTCGGAAAGCGAGGTATGTTCAGACCTGTACTTCACCTCAAAAGGAATGACTTCACCGTTAATTTCAGCAACCACATCTACTTCCAAATCCTTTTTGCCGTGCCAATAGCTGAAGCGTACATTTTGCTCGTAGTATCTTGCGAATAAATGCTTGAGAACAGCTGATTCTGCGGCAATTCCTAATAACTGAGGATTGTCAATAACTCCACTACTGCCTTTTAACATTACCGCTGAGGCAATTGCCGGATCAGATAAATAAATTTTCCAGCGACCTCTTAAAATTTCTTTGCCATATCCAAAAGGTGCGAGTCGATAGATTAGGTGAGAGGCTTCAAGCAGCTCAATAAATCTTTGAACGGTTGGTCGTTTTAATCCGAGGTTGCTGCAAAGCTTAGGTAGTTCAAGTATGGCGCCATCGTGCATGCAGAGGTGCAGAAATGTTTGTTCAAGTTCTAAAATTAGGCGCACTCCAAACATCGCCGTCATGTCGCGCTTCAAAGCTTTATCAATAATGTCTTCGCGCAGAAGTTTTTGTGCTTGATTGATGCTTCCTGTCACTGCTGTTTGCGGAAATCCGCCGCGAATTAAATATTCGTGAAAATGAGCGATGTAGGAAGTTGCAATTTCGCTGGTGCGGTAAAATTCGCTTTGATCCCACTTGAAAAGCTCTTTAAGCGATTTGATTCGAGGTAGATGAGGTAAGTTTAAATTTTTGATTTGAACATATTCATAAAAAGACAAGGTGGTCAGTTTGATTGTGTGATCACGACCTAGGCCAGATTCTTGAGCTGCTTGGATTAGTGGAGTAGCGGATCCAGTAAAAATAATGCGTTGCTGTTTGGCAAAATCGACTCGGTGTTTTACCCAAGTTTTAAAGTCGGGGATAAATTGTGCTTCGTCTAAAAATATGTATTCTGGACCATCTTTTTTTGGTTCGCGTTCGCGCCAAGCTTCTAGAGCTGCATCAATGCCAGATAGCTTGAGAAGCGGGTGGTCAAAAGTGGCGTAAAGAATATTGCTGGCGGGCACGCCGTCTTTTAAAAGATTGTCTATTGCCTGCATTATTAAAGTGGTTTTGCCAATTTGTCTGGCGCCAGAAAGAAAGGTGGCGCGGCCGCCAATGGGGTTTTTGACGTATTTGTAGAGTTCACCAAAGGCGGCCCTTTTCCAACTTGGCAAATCAGAAATTTCTTCGCCGCGCCACCACGGATTAAATTGAGCTAAAACAGCGGTCAATTCTTCTTGGGTAATTTTCATAAAATGGAGATTAGTTAATTTTTTGTGATGATTTTTAACTAAATAATTATTTTAGTGCAAGTGTGTTTTAACTAAATTGATGATTTAGTGTGTTTTGTTTAAGTTTCTGAAAAAATGCGCGCGAGAAGCAATTTTTAGAAATTTGTAAAAAACAGTGCAAAAAAGTTGCGTCAAAAATTGAGGTGAAAACTGTTGGAAAGTTTTTGAAAGCAGCCAGCGGGGCAGTCAAAAAACAAGACAAAAGATTCTTTAAAGTGAATTTCCACAGGCCTGTGGAAATTTGATCAAAACGCCTTAAGCCTTACAAAACAAACACTTTAAGCCAGATGCAGATTGTTCTCAGAAACTACGAAAAATTGCTCTTTCAAATTCAAAAAACAATTAAGCAAACCGAGCAAAATATTGTCAAAAGTGTGAACCAAGAAAAGGTCGCAATGAGTTGGCAAATTGGCAAAATAATCAACGAGCATTTGGTTAAAAATGACCGCGCTGATTACGGAAAAAAATTGTTTGAGCAGCTCGAAAAAGACACGGCAATTGCCCAAAGTATTTTGTACCAAATGCGCAAGTTTCACAAAGCATTTCCGGTTTTGCCTAAAAATAATTTGAGCTGGAGTCACTACAGAAGTCTGGCTTCGGTGAAGGATGTTGAGGTGAGAAAGTTGCTCGAAAATCAGGTGGTGAAAAATAATTTAGCAGCCGAGGAGTTGGAGCACGAAGTTGCAAAAGTGAAAAAAATTGAGCTAAAGAAATCCGCGCCAAAAAAATTAAAAGTTACGCGCGGGCGGCTTTTTGCTTACGAAATTTCTGTGTTGGTTGATTCTAAAAAAACCTTTGTTGATCTTGGCTTCAACATGTTTTTTGAACTGAAAACCACACTAAAAGCTGGTGAAATTGTTGAGTCAAAAAAATTGCCAGAAAAATTTTCTTTAAAAAAATCAGACGTAAAATCAGCGCAAATGCACACTTATAAAGCCTACATCGAGCGTGTGGTTGATGGTGACACTTTGCACGTGATTTTGGATTTGGGTTTTAAAATGCAGCACCGCGAAATTTTGCGTTTGGCAAAAATTAATGCGCCGGAAACGACGACTGTTGAGGGCAAGAAAGCAGCGTCTGCTTTGCAAAAAATTTTAAAAGATGTGCCGTTTATAATTATTAAAACCAACAAGACCGACATTTACGGCCGTTACGTGGCGGATGTTTTTTTTGACGAAAATAAAAAAGAAAAAGATCCGCAGAAGGTTGCGGATGCTGGGGTTTATTTGAGCCAACTACTGATGGATCGTGGCTTGGTTGAGAAATATTAGAAGTCTCAAAGATCGAGTAGAATTAAGAAAGATCCGTTGAGGCGCTTCTTTTTTTGTTAGTTTGTGCAGTTGGTGAGACAGGATTCTGAGCCATACTTGAAGGAATTGTAGAGGCGCTTGCGAAGGCCGCGGTTAAGTCTCTTAAATCTCTCTCAGCGCCCAGTGCCTGGTGGTAGGTGGTTGCTAGTGGCTGTCGTGGACGATACCTAAAGTTTCTGTGCTGAGAAGATCTTGCACTCCTTGTATTGATAATATTTCACCAAAATTTTGGCGGTAAGAATACATCATTCTCACAGGTTGAGTGCCTTGGCCGTCTCTTGCAGCAGACGCCGCCATTTCATTTACAATGTCAGTGTAGGTGGGGTGTTGTAGCGCCAAGATACAGGCGCGTTCAAAAGCGGAAGTTCCTGCTTCTTCGGTACTTGGCAAAACCAAAATATTTGCGCCATTGGCTTGTGTAAGCATTGTGCGAATTAGAGCGGGATTGGGTAATTCCGGATAAAAGCACATCATTAAAGCAGTGCGCCCGCGGTTGTTTTGGTAGGTGACGTCGGCGCCACGATCAAGTAAGACTTGGGCTGCTGGTTGGTTGTTGTTGGTACAAGCAAACATTAGTGCGGTCATCCCGTTTTGATCGGAGGAATTAATCTGGCAGCCCTCTTCAAGCAAAGTTTCAATCACTTCGGGCGCTACTTGCGGGTTAGCTGTGGCAAATCGCAAAAAATTACCGGAGTTTAATGTGGTAAAAAAATTAGTTCGGGTAATCGCTCTGATTGTGTCTAGGTTACCTGCTAAAATTGCTTCTTGAAGATTTGCTCTAAGAACCCGTCCTAAGTCTTTCTTACCGAACAAGCAACAACCTCACAAACGCCAATTCAATCATTGCGAGAGAGGTGGAGAGCTTTCTCTCGCAGTTCTTCCAAAGTCTTCTGCATTTTTCTAAC
>CAIUFU010000161.1 GCA_903898475.1 uncultured Alphaproteobacteria bacterium
AAGCCATTGAAATCACTAAAATAAATCGTCCTGATCTTTTTGAAAAATTCCTCAAACAAAAGTAATGAATTTTCCATTCTATTTTTTTCCAAATGACATCTTTTACTAACCTACACCTAAACCCCAAAATCCTCGCTGCTCTTGAAAAGAAAGGCTACGTCACTCCAACTCCCATCCAACTCCAAGCAATTCCACCACTTCTTGAAGGCAAAGATATTTTAGGCATTGCGCAAACCGGAACTGGCAAAACTGCCGCCTTCGCTTTACCGATTTTGCACAATCTTGCCAAAAGCGGTATCTCGGCAAAAAGCGGCTGTGTTCGCGCTTTGATTTTAACTCCAACTCGTGAACTCGCTTCGCAAATTGCTGAAAATATTGATGCTTACGGCAAAGACCTAAACCTGCGCTACGCTTTGGTTTACGGCGGCGTTTCGGATCGTGCGCAAATCACGCAATTGCAGCGCGGTGTTGATATTTTAATCGCAACGCCTGGTCGTTTGCTTGACCTGACAAACCAAGGTCACATCCGTTTCATGCAAGTGGAAGTTTTGGTTTTAGACGAGGCAGATCGCATGCTCGACATGGGTTTTGTCAACGACATCAAAAAAGTAATCGCCAAAATTACCTCAAAAAGACAGACGCTTTTTTTCTCAGCAACCATGCCAAAAGCGATTTCTGAATTGGCTGATTCGATTTTAACAAATCCAATTCGCATTGAAGTGACGCCACAATCTACAACGGTTGAGCGCATTGATCAGAAAATTTATTTTGTTGAAAAACATGACAAGCTGGCGCTACTTAGACACATTTTAAAACAAGAAAATGCCACCAGCGTGATTATTTTTTCACGCACCAAACATGGCGCAGATGACATTGAAGATTACTTGCTTAGAAACCGCATTTCGGTTGCGGCAATTCACGGCGACAAAGATCAAGAACAACGCGAAAAATCTTTAAATAAATTTCGTGAAGGAAAAATTCAGGTTTTGGTGGCAACTGACGTAGCAGCGCGCGGCATCGATATTCCAGCGATCTCGCACGTGATTAATTACGACATTCCATCAGATCCTGAAAGTTACGTTCACAGAATTGGCCGCACAGCTCGCGCTGGCAGACAAGGTGTGGCGATTTCTTTTGGAGACCCGCATGACGACACGCTTTTACGCGCTGTTGAAAAAGCGATTAACTACAAAATTCCGGTTGATGATTCGCATCCTTACAGTGGAAAAAAATCAGCACCGGTGCGTCACGAAAAAAGAGAAGAAAAAACTAATTTAAATAATCACAAACCAATGCAAAAAAAAGTTGAACATAAGTCCTCACATCACGCGTCAAAAGCTCCAGCACATGCTAAGAAAAAAACCGGAATTTTGGGTTTTTTAATTGGTTTATTTACAGGCAAAAAACCTGCTCCAAAGCATCAAGAAAGAAGAGTTGATCCAAAAAGAACTGACTCAAAAAAACCGGCTCCAAGAAGAGATGATTCTAGAGGTGGAAGAAACCCAAGAGCAGGTCAATCGAGAGATACCAGGAGAGAGCCAAGAGAAGAAAGAAATGAGCCAAGAAGAGAAAGACCGGTACGTGTGCCAAGCGACAAACCAATTGATAGAACTGGCGGAAGAAAACTTTCTTCGGGAAAGAAAGATTAAAAAATTCTCGAGATGCTGCAGGACGGGATTTGTAATCCCGTCCTAAAGTTCATTTCCAATTTCAAAGTTAGGACTGAACATGTGGACTGGGTTACAAACCCATTCCAGCGCTCGGTCAGGGTTTTTTAAACAACAAAAAAGGGATGCTAATTTTCATTAGCATCCCTTTTTTTCGTCAAAACTTTAGAAGTTTGAAACTACTGCCAGCGCTTTTTAGGGCTTGGAGCTCTAGTTCCAGTTGATCTTCTTGGAGCGCCTTCGGTGTAAGGTTTTCTTTCACCGCCGCCAAATGACGAACCAGATGATCTTCTATCACCGCCGCCAGCGCCAAATGAGCGTCTTTCGCCGCCACCAAATGATGAGCTAGATGATCTTCTTTCGCCGCCAAATGATGAGCCAGATGATCTTCTTTCACCGCCGCCGAAAGATCTTTCGCCGCCGCCAAATGAAGAGCCTTCTCTTCTTTCGCGAGGAGCGCCAGATCTGCCGCCGCGTGAAGCGCCACCAGCTGGTCTTTCTCTGTTGCCGAATGAATCATCTCTTGGTTCTGATCTAGAATCAGATCTTGAATCAGATGGTTTTTTGAACCAGCTGCCAAAACCGAAACCTTTTTTGTCATCGCCACCAGCACTTCTTCTGTCTCTGTTTTCAGGACGGAAAGATGAATTGCCATCTCTGCCAACTCTCATGCCGCCGGTTTGTGAAGAGTAAGATTTCTTTTTGCCGAAGCCGATGAAATCAAGTAAACCGCTTTTGCTTGGGTCAACCACTGGGCGAGAGTCTGAGCGTCTTGCTGGAGCACCGCGTCTATCGTCGCGTCCGCCACCAAAGCCTTCTCTTCTGTCGCCTCGAGGAGCTGAGCTTCTTTCACTACGTGGTGCTGAATTTCTGTCGTCTCTGCCGCCTTCTCTGCGATCGCCTCTTGGAGCAGGGCTTCTTCTTTCTGAAGATGAAGAAGCGGCTGCGATTTTGCGATCTTTGTTCACTGAATGGCCATATTGTCTGCCTGAAGAAGGACGACGCGCTGGTTTTTCTCTTCTGTCATCATCTTCCGAACTTCTAGTTACTGGAGCTGCAGCCACACCATGGAATGGGTGAGTGTCATCAACTGAAATTTTGAAGCGGATGGTTTTTTCAACAGCTTGCAAAAGTTTGCGTTCAGAAGGATCGCAGAAAGAAATTGCAATGCCTTGTCTGCCGGCGCGCGCCGTGCGGCCGATACGGTGAACATAGCTTTCAGGATCCATTGGAATGTCGTAATTAATTACGTGTGAAATTGCCGGAACATCGATGCCGCGTGCTGCGATATCGGTTGCGATCAAAACTTGTACTTTGCCTTCGCGAAAATTGTTTAAAGCTTTTTCGCGCGCACCTTGTGATTTATTGCCGTGAATTGCGGCAACTGAAATTAAGTTTTTTTCCAAAAATTCAACAACGCGGTTAGCGCCATGTTTGGTTTTAGAAAAAACCAAAACGCTGGTAGCGTCTTCTTGTTTTAAGATGCGTTTCAAAAGCAAAAGTTTGTTACCTTTTTCAACGAAATTTAATTTTTGCTCGATGCGTTCAACAGTTGTTGATTGTGGCGTGATTTCAACAAGAACTGGGTTGTTCAAAATTGAATTAGCCAAGTCTGCAATGGTTTCAGGCATGGTTGCAGAAAAGAACAAAGTTTGTCTTTTATCAGGAAGTTTGGCGATGATTTTTTTAACATCATTGATGAAACCCATGTCGAGCATGCGATCAGCTTCGTCTAAAACTAGAATTTCTAGTTGGGCGTAGCGAACGTGACCTTGATTCATTAGGTCAAGAAGACGACCCGGTGTTGCGATTAGAATATCAACGCCGCGCTGCATTGAAGCGATTTGCGGACGTTCAGAAACGCCGCCGAAAACTACAGCGTGACGAAGACCAAGGTCTTTGCCGTAGGCTTCAATATTGTCAGCAATTTGTGACGCTAATTCGCGAGTTGGAGTTAAGATTAAAGTACGCACGCTGCCACTTTTTACGGTGACGTCACTTTTTACCAGATTGTGAATGATTGGCAAAGAGAAGGCGGCGGTTTTTCCGGTTCCGGTTTGAGCTATGCCCAAAATGTCACGACCTTCAAGTAAAGGTGGAATAGCTTGGAACTGGATTGGGGTTGGGGTGGTATATCCTTTGCTTTCAAGAGCTGAAAGAATTTTAGGATTTAGATTAAGTTTAGAAAAAGATGGCATTATCAAAAAATTTGATGTTTGAAAAAAACCGGATTGCCGCAAAAAAATTGCGGTAAGTGACAAAGATAGGTAAAAGAAAAAACAACTATTCTCAAATCTGAAAATCTAAAGGGAACTTAGCTATTGATTTGATGATGCGGGAGAGTCCCCGCGAAAGCTGGCCGTACCAAGGGTTGGTACGGGAGTCTTCAAGCTTGACCAAATCTGTGGTTAGATTTGGTGTTGCGCTACGATCACACACTTCGGTCACCTTGGAATTTATCGCAAGGTGCGCGCATTAGATAGTGGTGATTTCTAAAAGCTACCTACAACTTTGAAAATCTATTTTTGAGATGCGAGAGAAGTAGATATTGACAGGTGGGATCAAGTTGAAATTTTATCGTCAAATCTTCCCAAAATTCTTTGACCTAAGCATGTTAAAATCTCAAAAGCCTTCAAAGCCTCGCCATCGAGCTTTCTCCCTCGTCGAAGTTTCAGCCGTCCTTATCATCATCGGCATCCTAATCGCCGGAGTATTCGCCGGTATTTCCCTAGTCAAAAAATTCCGCATCCAAGCCGCACAAAATCTAACCAAATCCTCTCCAATCTCTGGAATAAGTAGTAACGCTCTTTGGCTAGAGAGTAGCTTGGAAGACAGCTTCTTAGATTCAGAAAGTAATGACACTTCTGCCATTAGCACTTGGACTGACCAGAAAGTTACGGGAAATAAATTATCAATCACCAGAGTTGGAACCGGCCCAACTTACGCCAACACAATCAACTACATTCACGCGGTAAAATTTTCTGGAAGCACTTCAAACTATTTAAAAATCGCTGACGCCAGCTTCTTAAACGGCACTAATTACACGATTGTGGTTCTAGAAAAAAGACAGGCGGCAAACGCTGGAAATTTCTTAAGCACCACTGACACCAGCGATGCTTTCGACAACAAACTAGCCATTGGTTACGCCAGTGACGGAGTAATCAATCACAGTCACAACTCAACCAACTACACTGTAAGTGCCTACACTGACTCAATCGATAAACCAAGACTCTTCGTCTTCACTCAAAGCTCAACTGAAGGTCAGAAGACTTACATTAACGGAACTTTAGCTGCGCAAGATACTAGTAAAACCACACTACTTTCTGGAGTAACAACTCTGGCGATCGGCAAAGGCTACACTGGAGAAATCGGTGAGATTGCAATTTTTACCAAAGCTCTTTCCATCCCCGACAGAAAAGTAATTGAAGATTACATTGGGAAGAAATGGACCAGAAAACTTAATCGCAGTGTTGTTGGTAGTGGAATCACGGGCGGTACTGGCGACACCAGCAGCAACCCAAGCTGTATCGGCGGCACAGTTACCGATTCTGCAAGCAGCGGATGTGACAATTCTTGCACTGTGAGCGTGACAGGAGTTTCAACTCCAAGCTCAGTGGTTGACGGGGCTTCGGGAAATCTTACTTGCAACACTTCGCTGGGATATTCTGGCACTATTGCTTACAACTGCTCGGGTGGAGATTTGCATGCCTCTCCAAGTGCTTGTGCGTCAACTACTTGCACAATCACCAGCGTTACTGGCTTTAACGACCAAACCGGTCTTGCTTATGCGGCAAGCGAGACAGCACTTTCTTCTCCTTGCGCAACAAATTACACGCCAAGCACTTCACCAGCTCCGTCTTACACTTGCACAACAAGCGGATCTGCGACGATTACTGGAACTTGCACTCTCTCAGCTCCAACTAACAGCGTTGCGCCTACACTATCTGCCAGCTCTGCTGCGGTTGGTACTGCGATTAGTGTTTCAAGTACTGGAACTTGGTCGCCAACTCCAACTAGTTACACTTACGCTTGGTGGTGGTCGGATGGTACTCCTGCGGCGATTTCTGGAGCTACTTCTTCAAGTTACACTCCGGTTTCGGGGGACGCAGGACACACGCTGATTTGTAAAGTTTCTGCAACTAACTCAGGTGGAACTTCAACATCCCCAGCCTCCTCGAATGCGACGTCGGCGGTTACAAATCCTCCAACTAACAGTGTTGCTCCGGCGCTTTCTTCGACTTCTCCAGTAGTTGGCACTGCAGTTACTGTAACTACTGGAACTTGGTCAGGTTCGCCATCGAGCTACACTTACCAATGGTGGCGGGCGGATGGCACTCCGGCGGCGATTTCTGGAGCTACTTCTTCGAGTTACACTCCGGTTTCAGGAGACGTTGGGCGCACTCTACTTTGTAAAGTTACGGCGACGGGTTCTGGCGGAACTTCTTCAGAGGTTTCTTCGAATACTAGTTCGGCGGTTGCAGCTACTGCAGGAGTCGATTGTACCGGAGGAACAATTACTACTCCAACAATATCAGGAACTACTTACACTCTGCACCAATTCACCTCGTCAGGAACTTTAACTTGTACCACAACTAAAACCGCTAAGATTCTTGTTGTAGCTGGCGGTGGCGGTGGTGGTGGCGTAATAGGCGGAGGCGGTGGAGCTGGAGGATTAATATATCAATCAAGTTACGCTTTAAGTGCTTCTAACTATTCAATAACAGTTGGATCTGGTGGCAATGGTGGAAGTGGATGGAATACGTCTGGACAAGATGGAAAAGTGGGAACTAATTCAGTATTTGATGTTAGTGGAGTAACGCAAACACTAACTGCTATTGGTGGAGGCGGAGGAGGCTATCACGCCGGAGCCACACCTTCAGGCAATAAAAATGGTGGATCAGGTGGCGGTAGAGCTGCTGAAGTAAACACTGGCAGTTCTGTAGTTGGAACAGGCACCTCTGGTCAAGGTAATAATGGTGGAGATCGTTACGGTAATGGATCTTACTTAGCTGGCGGCGGTGGCGGCGCCGGATCTGTTGGTGCTAATGCTTCAAGTACAGTTGGTGGCAATGGGGGATCGGGAGTTAATTACAGCTCAACATTTGGAACTTCCGTTGGCAATAGTGGCTGGTTTGCGAGTGGCGGTGGCGGCGGCGTAAGAAATGGAAGCGGAAGCGGCGGAACTGCCTCAAGTGGCGGAGGCGGAAACGGAACTTCAACATCAGTAAAAGCAGGCAATGGTTTAGCAAATACTGGCGGCGGCGGTGGAGGTGCTGGATATAACACAGACACCTCTTCAATAATAGGCGGCAATGGAGGTAGTGGGGTTGTGATTATTCTTTACCCAAGCTCTTAGAAACACGAGCGCAACCCGCGCACCAACATATTCATTTCTTCGTTAAAATTCTAACGCAGCGCTGGATGGAGTTTGTAACTCCGTCTGCATGTTAATTCTTCCCCTAAAATTCTAACTTACTTAGTTCAAAAGTGAAAAAACCCATCGCAGAAAAGCAAATCGAAATCGAAGGGATTTCGATTCTGCTGCTGCAAAAAAGAATCAGAAATTTGCACCTGAGAATCTTGCCTCCTTTGGGTGAGGTGAGGGTTTCAGCGCCAGTGCGCCTTAGTTTGGTGCAGATTAAAAAGTTTGTAACGCAGCGTCTTGATTGGATTCGCGCTAAACAAATTGAAGTTCGTGCGCGCAAAATAATCGCGCCGCCAAAATTTATTTCTGGTGAAATTCACGATTTTTTTGGTGAAAAATTTGAGCTGCGAGTAGTTGAAAACAGCAAGTCAAACTCGGTTGTAATTGATGAGAATTTTCTTGAACTGCGCGCCAAAAAAACCACAACCATTTTGCAGCGTAAAAAAATTTTAGATGATTTTTACCGCGTCAATTTAGCAGAAAAAATTCCCGCTCTTGCCGAAAAATATGAAGAAAAAATGGGCAAAAAAGTTGCCGAATTTCGCATCAAAAAAATGACCACGCGCTGGGGAACTTGCAACGTCAGAGCTCGCCGTATCTGGCTTAGTCTTGAATTGGCGAAAAAGCCGATTGAATGTTTGGAGATGATTGTAGTTCACGAAATGACACATCTTTTTGAACGCGGCCACAATAAAAAATTCTACGCGCTGATGGATCATTTTTTTCCGCAGTGGAAATTGTGGGATGCTAAGCTCAAGCATAAAATTTGTTAAAAAATACTCTGGGTTGTTTTTATTGAACTAAACTAAGTAGCGCAGGTTTATTTAATATTGCTTTTCTGAAAGCTATGTAGAGCTTGCCAATTTTCTGCTTAAGCAAGCAATCAAAGTCCAGATAACATATGAAAAAATCATTTAATCCTTTGCACGCAGTTAGTTTTGTAGAAACGCAGAGATATCATGAGGCAAAAAGAGCAAAAGAAGAAAATGAAAGCATGAAAGTTCAAGATGGCGCTAAAGATGAAGACAATGATAGCGTAGCTGCGGTTACAGGTGAAGTTCACAAGCACAGAATGATCAGAGAATCATTAGATAGCATTCGTAAGCTTGTTGAAAAGCAAAAAATTGAGGCGGCTAAACGTTCTGGCTCTAGATAGAGTTTTGATTTTGTTTTTTGGATTCAAGATCCTCAACAACTTCTGGTGCGTCAAAGCGAATAAAATTTTCTTTCAAATTTACTTCCGGAAAAAACTCATTTTTAAAAGAAAAATTATCGATTTTTCCAAGGCCGGTTTTGACGTCGGTTTTGGTGAATTCAATCTCGATAATCCCGCCAGCACCCAAGTCTAGAACGTTTAAAACTTTGCCGATTTTTTTTGACTCCATGTCAATTACATCCATGCCAATCAAGTCGGCGTAGTAAAATTCATTTTCATCAAGATCTTCAAATTCTTCGCGAGAGACGAAAAATTCTTGTCCGCGCAAAAGTTCTGCGGCGTTGCGGTCGTTAACGCCATCGATTTTTGCGATTAAAATTGGATTACCAGAACTAGTGCCAATTACGGTTTTATTTTTGTTGGTGATTTTGATTTTAACTGGATTTTCGTTGGCATCAAAAAGCGAATATTCTTCGATTTTATGCGGGCTGTCAGAATAGACGATGATCTTAACTTCGCCTTTGATTCCAAAGACTGAATTGACTTTTGCTAGAAGAATTTTTTTGGTCATTATTTTGTTTTTTTAAATGAATTCAGCTGCGCGAAATTTTTTCGCCAAAGCATCAAGTGTAGCATTAATAAAAGTCAGACGCTTCTTATCAAAAAAGCTCGCTGCAATATCAACATATTCGCCAACTACAACTTTCGCCGGAATTGCCGGCAGAAATTTTAACTCAAATGCCGCAAGGCGCAGAATCTGCAGCGAAACATCTTCGAGCTTATCTAAACTCCAATCGCCTTTTAGAAATTCAGTGATTTCGGCGTCAAGTTTTTCGCCATCAAGCGATAGGCCCAAAATCAAATTATTTAAAAAACTTTCATCAATTTCTTTGCGGAAAGACGAGGTTTCAAGCTCGGGATCGAGCAAATAATTTTCGATTAATTCTTCTTTGATTTCTTCCAATTTTCTTTCGCGATTAAAAAAATCATATTGGTAGAAAATCTGCACTGCCATCAGGCGGGACAAGGCTTTCTTGTAATTTAAGGCTTTTGGTTTTTTGCTCATTATTTAGGAACTCGATTGATTGACTTTTGACGTCTGCGCTTTTTAAATGCGCCTGAAAATTTTCACATCCTTTTTCTCTTTAAAAAATCCCATGCCAAAAAGAACAGACATTAAGTCCATCCTCATCATCGGGGCTGGACCAATCGTTATCGGACAAGCTTGCGAGTTTGATTATTCCGGAACGCAAGCCTGCAAAGCGCTTAGAGAAGAGGGCTATCGCGTCATTTTGATCAACTCAAATCCGGCGACGATTATGACCGATCCAGACATTGCGGATCGTACATACATCGAGCCAATCAATGCTGAAATTGTTGAAGAAATTATCAAAAAAGAAAAACCAGACGCAATTTTGCCAACCGTTGGCGGACAAACGGCTTTGAACTGCGCCATTGATTTAGCAAAAAAAGGAATACTTGCCAAATACGGCGTAGAGCTGATCGGCGCTTCAATTGAGGCAATTAACAAAGCTGAAGATCGCGCTCTTTTTCAAAAAGCCATGGATAAAATCGGTCTTGAAACCCCGAAAAACGCCATTGTTCACAATATGGAAGAAGCTTGGGCGGTGTTTGAAGATATTGGTTTGCCGGCAATTATTAGACCATCTTTCACCATGGGTGGCGCGGGTGGAGGTGTTGCTTACACCAAAGAAGAATATCAAAATATTATCGAATACGGCCTAACCATTTCACCAACTCACGAAGTGCTAATTGATGAGTCAATCATCGGTTGGAAAGAATATGAAATGGAAGTGGTGCGTGACAAAAACGACAACACCATCATCATTTGCTCGATCGAAAATGTTGACCCGATGGGTGTACATACCGGCGACTCAATCACAGTTGCGCCAGCTCTAACTTTGACTGACAAAGAATATCAGCGCATGCGTAATGCATCAATTGCGGTGCTGCGCGAAATCGGTGTTGAAACTGGTGGATCAAATGTGCAATTCGCGGTGAACCCTGCTGATGGACGCATGACGGTGATTGAAATGAACCCACGTGTTTCTAGATCTTCAGCGCTTGCTTCAAAAGCGACGGGTTTCCCAATCGCCAAAGTTGCGGCGAAATTGGCAGTTGGCTACACGTTAGATGAAATCAAAAATGACATCACGGGCGGCGCAACTCCAGCCTCGTTTGAACCAACTATTGATTACGTAATTACCAAAATTCCAAAGTTCACTTTTGAGAAATTTAAAGGCAGCGAC
>CAIUFU010000162.1 GCA_903898475.1 uncultured Alphaproteobacteria bacterium
AGGTGGCAAGCCGTAAATGTGGTAGGTGTTGAAAGGTGAGTTATTTTGGATATCGCTAATTCTGATTGGTCTTTCCAAAGATTTATCGCCAAAGGTGAAGGAATAAATGATGGTTGGATCTGATTGCAGCTTCATGCCTTTGCGTAAGCGGTTAACAAATACGGAAGCGACTTTTGGTCTTTCTGATTCGATGCCGGTTTCTTTTTCAACGATTGAGGCAAGCACCAAAGCTTCTTCTTTGGTTTTAACCGGAATGGTTAAATCACGCTTTTCCCAAAGTTCGTTAATAGCTCGTTGCATGGCGTCTTGCATGCGTTTAACTACACCAACTTTAGTGTCATTGTAAGAATAGAAATAAGTTTCAGGAAGTAGGCTGCCTTCTTTAATGCGTTCAGGAAGTTGTCCGATCAAGCCATTAGCGTGATCGATGGCATAAAGAGCGCTGTTGCTGGAAAGGCCTTCAGCCACGGTAACTTTACGAAAGAAGATATTACCTTTCGTCATTTTATGGAGGATCTTGTAGTAAGAGATGTTTTTTTCGAAGAAATATTCGCCGTAACGAACTTTTGGATCTAGGCCTTTAATTAGCTGAGCAATGTAAAGAAAGGCAGTTGGGTTTTTAACGATTTTGTCGTTATGTAGTTTTTCAACAACTTCACGTAGCGTCATGCCGCTTTCAATGATGAATCTTTTATCATCGCGATGATAGCTGTTAGGCGCGTTAAAATACATAATCACGCTAAGCAGCAAAAGCAGATAACAAAAAACTACAGCAGAGAAACCGGCGCAGATGGTGAAGAGTCTTTTTTTCATGCTATGAAGGACGTTTTAAAACTAGACAAGCGTTGGTTCCGCCAAAGCCAAAGGAGTTAGACATGATAGCATCAATCTTTCTTTGCTTGGCATGTTTTGCGACTAAATCAATGTCGCAGCCCTCAGATGGATCTTCCAAATTTAAGGTTGGAGGAGCGACATTATCGCGCATTGCCAAAATAGAGAAAATCGCTTCAATCGCGCCCGCCGCACCAAGAAGGTGACCAGTTGCTGATTTGGTTGAAGACATTGAAAGTTTATAAGAGTGATCGCCAAAAATTTTCTTAACTGAGTTCACTTCAATTTCGTCACCAAGTGGTGTTGAAGTGCCGTGAGCATTGATGTAGTCAATATCTTCAGGATTCATTCCGGCATGTTTTAAAGCCAATTTCATGGCGTAAGTTGAACCACGTCCGGTGCTTTCAGGAGCTGTAATGTGATAAGCGTCACCCGACATCCCGTAGCCGACAACTTCAGCGTAAATTTTGGCGCCGCGTTTTTTGGCATGTTCATATTCTTCCAAAACCACAACACCAGCTCCTTCACCCATTACGAAACCGTCGCGGGCTTTATCCCAAGGGCGAGATCCGGCAGTAGGATTGTCATTGAAAGCTGTTGAAAGTGCGCGTAGTGCCGCAAAACCACCAACGCCAACTTCGCAAATTGCTGATTCAGCGCCGCCGGCAATCATTACGTCAACGTCACCATATTCAATCATGCGAGCAGAATCGCCAATGGCATGAGTTCCTGAAGCACAAGCTGTAACCACGGCATGGTTTGGTCCCATGTATCCGTGTTTAATTGAAATTTGTCCGGAAGCTAAATTGATCAAACTTGAAGGAATAAAGAATGGCGTGATTTTTTTCACACCTCTTTCTTTCATATGAATAGTAGTTTTTTCGATGGCAGGAAGTCCACCAATGCCAGAACCCATCATGATTCCGGTGCGATATTTTTGTTCTTCGGTTTCGGCAATCCAGCCAGAATCAGCAACTGCTTGATCTGCGGCAGCAACTGCGAAATGGATGAAGCGATCCATTTTTCTTTGCTCTTTTTGGTCAACGAAATTGTCGAGGTAAAAAAGATCAGGATTTGTGTCGCCTTCAGCGCCATATTTCACTTCGCCAGCAATTTTGCATGGGCAGTCAGTAGTGTCGAAAAGGCTGATTTTGCCAATTCCTGACTCGCCATTAATGAGTTTTTTCCAAGTGCCTTCAGCAGTTGCTGATAAAGGCGTCACGGCACCAATGCCGGTGACGACAACTCTTCTTTTTTGTATCATTGTTTGGGGGAAGTTAAAGTTGAATGTGAGGTGTAATGGATGGGGATTTAACGTAAGGCAAAATATTTTGGCAAGATTTTATCTCTTCATCAACTTTCCTAGCAAAATAATTAACCGCCAAAAATTTCGCATGAGGCGTAATTTGCTGGCACCAAGTTTTTTTCCGTAATCGTAAGAAATGGCAATTTCATCAATACAACAATTGATTCGGGCTAATTTTATTAAAAGCTCGCAAGTATAAGTAAATTCTGGCTCGGTGATGAATTGATTTTTCTTTTTGGCAAAAAGTTTTTTTAATTTCTCGGCTTTGTAAATGCGGTAACCGCTGGTGAAATCTTGCAATTTTTCGCCAGAAATTTTGCGCACTGAAAATAAGTTCTGCAGCAAAATAGAAATTGATTTGCTGATTAATTTTCGGCGTAGCGGAAAGTCAGCCATTACGCTGCTGCTGCAAAAACGCGATGCCACGAGCAAATCGAGATTATTTTTTTGAAAATACTCAATCATTTCCGGAATCTGTTCGGGATTGTGAGTATTGTCGGCATCAAGAGAAATTATTAAATCATCATCAGCAGAATTTTCGATCACATCTAAAAAAAGTCTTTTAAAAGCTAGACCCAGACCTCTTTCATTTTTAAGTGGCAAAACTTTCACCGGATGAAATTTAGCAAAAGCTGAAAGCAGTTCAAAAGAGTCGTCTTTGCTGCCATCAAGGCAGGCGATTATTTCAAAGTCGGGATACGAAATTTGCATTTCGTGACTAATATTAACCAACAATTTTTTTAAATTTTGCGCTTCGTCTAAAGCGCAGAAAATGATTTTGATCAAAGTAAAATGAGTGTTTGAATTATCGATGAAAAAACTCTAAACTGTGAAATCCTAATTCTTAATTCCTAATTTTTCCTAAGTGGATTTTAAAACTTCAAAACATCAATTCGACATTGTCATTATTGGCTCGGGCGGCGCTGGATTAATGGCGGCAATTTCGGCGATTAATTCTGGTGCTAAAAATATTGCGGTGATTAGCAAAGTGATTCCAACCAATAGTCACACGGTTGCAGCTAAAGGCGGAATCAATGCCGCGCTAAGCAATGTTCAAAATGACAATTGGAAATGGCACGCTTACGACACGCTAAAAGGTGCCGATTATTTGGCAGATACCGACGCGGTTGAATTGCTTTGTCGCGAAGCTGAATCAGCAATTCTGGCGCTTGAAAGAATGGGCGTGGTTTTTTCACGCGACCAAAATGGCAAAATTGCCCAACGCGCTTACGGCGCTCAAACTACCAATTTTGGACAAGGTGATTTGGCTTACCGCGCTTGCTATTCTAAAGACAAAACTGGTCACACAATTTTGCACACGCTTTACGAGCAGGCGTTAAAAAGCGGCGTAAAATTTTTCTCAGAATTTTTTGTTAGCGATCTTTTGATGACCGCGCAAAACCAATGCCAGGGATGCTTGGCGATTGATTTAAATTCTGGCGAGTTAGTAATTTTCGAAAGCAAAATCATCATTTTAGCAACTGGCGGCTACAGCCAAATTTATCACAACACCACCTCGTCATTAATTTGCAGCGGTGATGGATCGGCTTTAGTTTTCGAAGAAGGATTAGCGCTGCAAGATATGGAGTTTGTGCAATTTCATCCAACCGGAATTCATGGTAATGGATTTTTAATCACTGAAGCGGCGCGAGGCGAGGGTGGCTATTTGCTTAACTCGGAAGGCAAGCGTTTCATGGAAAAGTACGCGCCGAAAATGATGGAATTAGCATCGCGCGATGTAATTTCGCAAGCAATGGCATCGGAAATTCACGAGGGTCGCGGTGCTGGGAAAAACAAAAATTTTCTCCATTTAGATTTGCGCCACATTGATGACGAGGTGCTGAAAAATAAGCTTCCTGGAGTTGTTGAATTGGTAAAAAATTTTGGTCGTTTGGATGTAAAAAAAGATTTAATTCCCGTAGCTCCTTCCGCTCACTACACCATGGGAGGCATCCCAACAAATTTGGATTGTATGGTGCTTGATGGTGAAAAAGAAGTTTTGGGATTAATGGCAATTGGTGAAACGGCTTGCGTTTCAGTGCATGGGGCGAATCGCTTGGGGTGCAATTCTCTGCTTGATTTAATTGTCTTTGGAAAAATCGCTGGAGAAAAAGCGGCGCAGAAAATTGTCGAAAAATCACAAGGCTTGGCGGAGAAAATTGCTGCAGAAAAAATTGAAAAACTAAAAGAAATTTTTGGCGCAAATTCAAATTTGAGCCTCTCTCAAATCAAACGCCAACTCCAAGAAAATAACGAAAAAAATCTCGGTGTATTTCGCACAGAAGAATTGCTGAAAGAAGGTTTGCAAAAAACTTTTGCGCTTTTTGCAATTTTCAAAAACTACAAAATTACCAGCAAAAGCTTGGTCTGGAACGAAGAACTCATCGCTTATTTCGAGTTGAAGAATTTATTTTTAAACTCACTTGCCGCCAATTTTTCAGCGCTAAATCGTCGCGAAAGCCGCGGGGCGCATTATCGCTCTGACTTTGAAAAGCGTGACGATGAAAATTTTTGCGCCCACAGCCTCGTAAAAATGTCTGGCTTAGCAGAAACTAATCTGGAATTTTCACTCAAAGCTGTAAGAAGCCTGTCAGAAACCCCCGAACTTAATCTCAACTTTCAAATCAGAAAATACTAATGCGATATAGTGCAAATTTAAACGTCATCATTAAAGCCATTGAAAAAGCTACTGCGCACATGTCGCGCGACTTTAACGAGTTGGAGCATTTGCAATCAAATCCGGCATCATCTAGTCGGTTTGCAACATCTTGCTACAATCGTGTGCGTCAAATTTTAGCTGACGATCTTTCAAAATTTAGACCCGATTACAATCTGATTTTTTCTGACGGGCAAAATATTATTCGCAGTAAAGATGCGGAATATTCTTACGTGATTTTTCCAATTGATGGTTTCGAAAACCTAACGCGCTCAAACCCTGATTTTACTGTTGCCGTAGCACTTGAACATCGCAGTGAAAATGGCGAAAAAGAATCAATTTCAGTTGCGATTAGCAAAATTTTCGGCAGCGAAACTTACTACTGCGAGAAAGGTTTTGGTGCTTACATGAATAACCGCCGCATCCGCGTTTCTAAAAGAGCGGGAAGCGATATTCCGGTAATTGCCAGTGAAGATCAAAACATGCTTACTGAAAAAATGGGCGACAAAAAATTCTCAATGCGCACCTACGGCTGCAGAACTTTGGATGTGGCTTATATCGCAGCATCACGCCTTGAAATGGCCTTATTCAAAAAGAAAAATTACGAATTATTGAGACCATTTTTGCTGCTAGTGCGTGAAGCCGGCGGCAAAACTTCAGAAGAAGAAAAATTCATTTTAGCGAGCAATTAATGCAATTCATCGACGAAGCAAAAGTATGTTTAACGGCAGGTAACGGCGGTAACGGCGCTTCCAGTTTTAGACGTGAAAAATTCATCTCTCACGGCGGCCCAGACGGTGGCGATGGCGGCAGAGGTGCGAGCATTATTTTCGAAGCAATCAAAGATCTAAACACTTTGATCGATTTTCGTTTTCAACAAAACTTCATTGCTAAAAGCGGAATTCGTGGTCACGGCGCTAACAGGCACGGTCCTTCAGCTGATGATATGATTTTGAAAGTTCCAGTGGGCACCCAAATTTTTTCTGAAGATGAGCAATATCTTTTGTATGATTTGAAAACCCACGGCGAAAGGTTTGTCGTTGCAAAAGGTGGCCGCGGTGGCCTTGGAAACGCTAATTTTAAAAGCTCAACTAATCGCGCTCCAACCTTTGCGCAAGATGGTGAAGCGGGTGAATCGCTTTGGGTAAATTTAAAGTTAAAACTGCTTTCTGATTCAGGGTTGCTTGGCATGCCTAACGCCGGAAAATCAACTTTCTTGGCGGCAACAACTCGCGCTAAACCAAAAATTGCTGATTATCCTTTTACCACTTTGCGCCCGCAACTTGGTGTGGTTTACGTTGATGGTCATGAGTTTGTTTTGGCGGATATCCCGGGATTAATCAAAGGTGCTTCAGAAGGTCGTGGTTTAGGTGATCGTTTCTTGAAGCACGTTGAAAGATGCGGCGTTTTGCTGCACTTAATTGACGGTTCTGCCGAAGATGTGGTTGATAATTACAGCGTGATTCGTGACGAGCTTAAAGGTTACAGTCCGGAACTTTTGGAAAAGCCAGAAATCGTTGCGCTCAATAAAATCGACCTTTTAGACGAGGCTGATATCAAGAAAAAAATCACAAAACTAAAAGCTTTCCTCAAAAAACAAGGTGTTGCTAAGCCGCAAGTTTTTGCAATTTCTGGTGTTACAACCAAAGGCGTGGAAGAAGTGCTACGTGAGCTTTATAAAAAAATTGTTGAACACAGAAAATCACAAGATGAGCAAGAAAGCTAAAAAATCAGGAACAGCATTAATTACGGGAGCGGCCAAAAGAATTGGTCGCGAGATTGCGCTAAATCTTGCTGAAATGGG
>CAIUFU010000163.1 GCA_903898475.1 uncultured Alphaproteobacteria bacterium
GCTCCAAAAGATGGCGTGATTTTAAAAGTTTTAGCCGGAGATGCCGCCACTGTTGTTCATTTGGGCGACAAGCTTGCAACATTCGCGCCAAATTTAAGTGATCCGGCAGTCGAAATTTATGTCAGCGGTAATGATATTCCTTTGGTAGTGGAGGGACGAAAAGTGCGTCTGCAATTTGAAGGCTGGCCAATTATTCAATTTAGCGGCTGGCCGTCGATTGCGGTTGGAACCTTTGGTGGCGTTATTTCTTCGGTTGATTCATCAATTTCTGAAAATGGAAAATTTCGCGTAATCGTAAAAAAAGACAAAGATGAAAAATGGCCAGACGAAAGATTTTTAAGGCATGGCGCAAAATCACAGGCCTGGATTTTATTAAATAATGTCAGCTTGGGTTATGAGTTTTGGCGCCAGCTAAATAGCTTTCCACCAAGTTTTGACAGCGAGTTAAAAGCCGCTCAAACAAAAGAAGAATCAAAAAAATAGTTAAATGAAAAATCGAATTAGATCAATTTTTACAATATTATTTCTGAATTTTGGCAGTGTTGAACTTGCCGAAGCTTCCGCCGAAAAAAAGCTATCGCATCATGAAGTTGTAGCTGCGGCAAATAAAAACTATCCGCGGATTTTATCTTATTACGAAAAGGTAAGCGCTGCGGAAGGAACAGCTTTAGGCTCTCTTGGATTTTTCGACATTAAGTTAAAACAAAACTACAGCGACAAAACTCGTGGTTTTTACGATGGAAAAACCACTGACACCTTACTTGAAAAAGAACTCGGTTTTATGGGCGCTAAAGTTTATGGCGGCTATCGCAAATCTTTTGGCAGTTTCGCTGATTATGAAGGCGGGTCGCGCACCAATGAAGGTGGCGAATATAGGGCAGGGGCTAAATTTTCTTTGCTTAAAGATAGCTCGATTGATCAAAACCGACTTGGTGTAATTTTGGCAAATCTTGGAGTTAAAGAGAGTCAAATTCAGCTCGAAACAATCAAAAAAGAAATCGAGCGCGACGCAACAAAGGCTTATTGGAAATGGATTTCCTCAGCAAAAGTTTTTCACATTTATGAAGAGCTTTATCAGCTTTCATTAAAGCGCCAAACGCAACTTGAAGAAAAATTAAAAAAAGGCGACGTGGCTCAAATCATTGTAGCTGAAAATAAGAAAAATATTTTGCGCCGCAAAAGCGCTTTGGCAAAGGCTCGCCAAGATTTTGAAAATTCAGCAATTTATCTTTCGCTTTTTTGGCGTGGTGAAAATGGCGCGCCAATTGTTCCAAAACAAAATCAGGTTCCAGAAATTAATTCGTCACTGCATGAAATCGAAAACTCTCAAAACCTTCGCGATTTAGAAACAGCTCTTTCTCAAAGACCAGAATTGAGAATTTTAAAAATTCAAAAAGAGCAAAATTCAAGTCAGTTAAAATATGCCCAAAATCTTTTTAAACCTCAGCTAGATGTTGATTTGGGCGCTTCAAAAGATTTGGGAAATGGCTCGGCATCAAGATCTCAGGCTAATAATTATGTTGGTTTGGATTTTTCGATTCCGCTGCAGCAGCGCGAAGCTCGCGGAAAAACCGCCGAATATGAATCGAAGTTAAAATCTCTAAAATATGAGGAGCAGCTTTTGGAAGAAAAAATCAAAGCCGAGCTTGAGCAAATAAAAATTCAAATCAGCAGCATTATTGAGATGCATCAAAACCTTTCAGAGGAAGCTAAATTGGCTGATTTACTAGAAAATTCGGAAAGAGAAAAATTCAAACAAGGTGCCAGCAACTTCTTTTTGGTAAATTTGCGCGAGCAAGACACGGCTGCTTCAAAAGCGGCGCTGATGGAAATGTATGAAAAATATCAAAGCGCTTTAGCTGATTATAAAATGGCGGTGTTTTTAAACTAAGCTTAGATAGAAATGCTGAAATCAAATCAGATAAAAGAAGCTGTGGCCTTGCTGCAAAATGGTGAAATAGTAGCAATACCCACTGAAACAGTTTATGGGCTTGCGGCAGATGCTACAAATGACGAAGCGTTGCTTAAAATCTTTGCCGCCAAAGGCAGGCCTTCAGATCATCCTTTGATAGTTCATATTGAATCTTTTGATAAAGTTAATGATTGGGCAGAGCGTGTTCCAAAAAGCGCAAAAAAACTTGCGCAACATTTTTGGCCAGGGCCGCTTACGATGATATTTTGGAAAAGAAAAACTGTAAGCAACCTAATAACAGGCGGCTTAAACACTGTTGCGGTAAGAGTTCCTAATCATCCGGTAGCACTTGAAATAATCCAAAAATTGGGAAAAGGAGTAGCTGCCCCTTCGGCTAATGCTCACAAAAAAACAAGTCCTACAAAACCTGAGCATGTCTTCAAAAGCTTGAAAGGTAAAATTGCTGCAATCGTTGATGGTGGCTCATGTTCTATTGGCATTGAATCAACAATTGTCGATATGACGAAAGAGACGCCCACTATTTTAAGACCCGGAGTCATTACCGCAGATATGATAGAAAAGGTTCTTAATACTAAAGTTTACCAGCCATTTAATCATTCAGACAAAGTTTCGGGAAATATGGAGGTGCATTATCAGCCTAAAAAACCCTTATTCGTTCTTTCCAAGAAAGAAATAGAGCTCTGCATCGAGAGAGAAAAAAATATTGCGGTTATGCATTATTCAGTAATCGAAAAAAATTCAGACGCCGCCTTTTACCAAATGCCAGTTACAAAATCAGAATATGCGAGAAAATTTTACGAAATGCTTCATCACATTGACGACACAAACGTAGAAAAAATATTAGTCGAACAGCTGCCAAATTCAGATGATTGGGGCGATATTAATGACAGACTAAAAAAAGCATCATCAAGAGTTATTCCAACAAAGAAAAAGCGCGAATAGGTCTGTTCAGATTACTCAATCTGTGCGATTGCGGATAAAATCCATTTGCCGTTGTTGCTGTAGCGCGCAAAAGTCCACGCTTCGGACGTGATGACCAAATTTTGATTGCTGCCTTCGATTATTTCATCGGTGTTTGATTTGTTTATCATATAGTCCAAAGCAGACCACTCTAAGATCGCGGTCGCATATTGCATTTCATTTTCTTGCCAGCTTTCAGAAATTTCCATGCCCGTAACTTCAATATTTTCAACAATATTTGCGATATTTTGGCTGATATTTTGGGCTAGCGCGTCGGAAAAATATTTCGACATTTCTAGCGTGGTTAGAGTTTTTAATTTTTCTAAATCTTGCTGCGACCAAGCGCTTTGCACCGCAATGAGAAGCTCAGCAAATTTTTGCATCTCTGAATCGGCGAGCGGAATTTCAACTGATTTAGTTGGTGCGTAAGTGTTTTGTTGGTTAGTCATATTTTTGCGTCGTGATAAAAATCTAAACAACATCACGGCGGCAAAAGCCAAAAGCGCCATTGTTAAAAAATTGCCAAAAAAACCACTGCCGCTCTCAGCCGCGCCATTTACGCCTGCGCCGTGATTTCCAAAAAGCATGTTACCAATCCACGAACCAGCAACCACCGCGCCGATGGTTGAAAGCATTGGATTACGTTGAAAAAAAGATTGCTGCGGTTGTGGTTGTTGTGGATTTTGCGGATTATTTTGCGCTTGATTGGGATTGCTTTTTGCCGAGTCGGGAGTTGTTGATTTTTGCATCGGTGCATAATTTTTTCCGTTAGCGCCGCCACCTTCAAAAGTGCGACTGCCGCGAGATCCTTGATTAAAATGCGAAGTTGAAGAGCGACCCGAGCCAAAAGATGATCTGCCGCCGGCGCGCGCAAATGCTGATTCGGTGGCGAGACAAAAAATGAAAACGACAATCGAAATTTTCTTAAGCATGAAAGGTTGTTTGAGATTGATTAGTGTGAGAAAGAGCCACAGAGTGCGGTTAAATATTGTTGTAAGCAATGTTGTTTACTAAAAATTTAAAAACAAATTTATGAAAATATTATACACAGCTCACGCCACAATTACTGCGGGTCGCGATGGTCACGCCCAAACTGATGATAAACAACTTTCTGTCGCTCTTTCAAGACCCGGTAGCAACAAAGCGGGAACCAACCCCGAACAATTATTTGCCGCCGGTTACGGTGCTTGTTTTGGCAGCGCTTTGGCTGCGGTTTCAAAACAACGCCAAGGTGAAGAAATTGGTGAAATTGCCGTGCAAGCAGATGTTAATTTAAACCAAGATGAGCAAGGCGGATTTTTTCTTAGCGTAACTTTAAACGTTGCGATTGCTGGCGTTGACGACAATGCAGCTGAGGCGATTGTAAAAGCGGCGCATAAAATGTGTCCTTACTCAAAAGCCATTCGTGGCAATGTGAATGTGGTGCTAAATGTTAATGGCACTAACTTGTCGCACGAACATTTTTAATATTTTCCAGTCGAAATAACTTTCGCCTTTGGTGAGCGCGGCGAAGAGGGTGATGAGTTGTTGAGGATAAATGGCTGGGTGTTGTGATTTGACCCATTTTATGCAGAGACAACGAGCGCAAGGTCTGGTCGGTTTGACATATTCTCCACGCGGGAGAATGTCTTTTTAAAAAAATCTAAAACCAATGATTCAAATCATCGAAAAAGATTACCAAAAAATCTTAAGAGAAGTTCAGAACTCCATCAAGCTGGCGCAGGGAAAAATCATCCGCAACAAAGTGGAGATGGCTTGGCAGATTGGCAAAATAATCGAAACGAGTTTGCCCAAAAACCAAAAAGAAAAATATGGCAAAGAGATAATCAAAAAGCTCGAGAGAGACCTTCTGATTAGTTCGGCAGTGCTTTATAAAATGCAGGGTTTGTACAAAACATATCCCAAACTTCCCAAAGGTGATGCGCGTTTAAACTGGAGCCACTATCGCGTTTTAAGCAGCATAAAAAAATCTGACGAAAGAAAGGCGCTAGAAGATTTAACCAAAGAAAATTCGTGGAATGCTGCCAAGTTGCAAGAAGAGGTAACCAAGCGCAAAAGCTTGCCCGCCAAAGACTCAAAGAGTGTTAAGAAAAACGCCGCGAAAAAAATTCAACCAACGCGCGGCAGAGTTTTTGCTTACAAGATTGTTGAGATTGAAGGCTCGGATAAAAAGCTTTTTGACTGCGGGTTTAAAGTTTTTCGTGAAGCGAAAGAGAGTTTGCCAAAGAATGCCGAGATCGCGATGGTTAGCAGCAAGAATGAAAAATATTTAGTAAAAAAATCTAGTGTGACGGCGCAGCAAGTTTATACTTACAAAGCGCATTTGAAGCGCGTGGTTGATGGCGACACGATTCATGCCAATATCGATTTGGGCTTTGGAATTTTTCACGAAGAGATTTTGCGTTTGGCAAAAATCAACACTGCAGAAAGCAAAACTGCGGATGGAAAAAAAGCCAAAGCGGCGTTAGAAAAAATCTTCAAAGACGCGCCGTTTTTTATCGTCAAAAGCATCAAAACCGACATTTTCAACCGCTACGTCGCTGATATTTTTCTGCCTAAAAACAAAACCGAAACCGACCTGCAAAAAGTTGCAGATTCAGGTATTTACTTAAACCAACTTTTACTAGACCGCGGCTTGGCTGAAGTTTTTTAGTGTATGGATCTCTTACTCCCCAGCTGGACGGGGTTACAAACCACGTCCAGCTTTGGTAAGGTCTAGCCTCAGGTGATGGCTTCTTTATAGAAAATCCACCTTTTGACATAGGAAGTTTATACCAGTTGGCCTAGATAAAGGTTTCTTAGCGTCCCTTCGCGTTAAATCAAAACAGGAGAACTTATGAAAATTAATCAAATGGCTTTCAAGTTGGCCGCACTGGTTACGGCGGCTACGCTGTTGTGTTCTTGCGATAGCATAAAAAGCAAATCTCAGCCGGCGGATGATTGTAGTCGGGTTTTTGAAAAGTCTAATTCGGCAGCAAACGAAACTCCGCGCGGTACCTGCAAAACCTTGTCGGTGAAAATAAGTGATGAGGCTAAATGTAAAATTTCGGGGTCGAATTCGGTCGATGGTTTTTTGCAAGAGGTAAGTAAAAATAAAGAAACTCGAATCGTTGCCGTGGTGCCGATAAAAAAGTGGGCTAGCGAATTGTCTTACCCCAACCAACTGAAGTACTATTATTTTAAGCTCAAATTCAAAGAGCACTTTGAAAGCGACCTCTTTGCCACGCTGACAGATTTTCGCTACAAAGGCATGAATTGTGAATTTGCCGGCAGCAAGCTTACAGCTTGGATTGGCGAAGGTAGAGTGATTACAGCTTTTGAAGGTGACGAAAATGTTAAAAAAAAGGGGTCAGATCTCTAAAAAAAAGGGGTTAGATTTCGATACCCGACACTGAAATAGTTAAGTGTCGGGTGTCGAGATTTGACCCCTTCTTCGTTTATCCGTTTGTCTCAAACGTTAAACCAAAGCTTTTGTATTGCTCATCATCAACAACTGATTGCAGGTAACCATCTGGATATCCTTTAATTTCGTTTTTTAGTAACGAAAAAAGCTCAGCTCCCATATCAGTTAGTATTGTAAAGCATGCTATGTTTATGGAGATTTCTCCTCCGGAGATTGGCTGCTTTGTGATATAAAATTTGGCTTTTTCTTGATCTAAGACTCTGCCTTTAACAGGAAGGTTATTTAAAAGTTCAGCAAACTCTTTTCTGTTGTGCTCATTGCTTAAATGTTCTTTCAAAGATTCTTCTGTAGCAGGAATACCTTTTAGATTAATTGTAGGTACAAGAAATTTCCAAATCAAAATACCGTGAATATTCACGGCGTCTACTTTTGGAGTGTAAGATTTTCCACCAACCGCATCCTGATTGTAAAAGATACGACCAAGAAATTTTATATTATCGCTACCAGATTGGTTGAAGTTTTTGGCCTTAAAGTCATTCTCAATACCTTTGTACTTCAATATGCCATTACCCACAACGTATCTGAACATCTCGTGTATTATCTCTAGTTGTGAGTCGGTAATGCTGGTAATAAAATCAATAGTTTCCTTCGAGATAGAAAACTTTTCATCACTAACTTTTTGTGCCGCTTTTTTTAACAAGGCTTTTATTTTTTCCTGCCTGTTGTTATGTATGTACGATATTATTTCATGATATATGTCATATTCATCATTTGTGATTTTATCATCTTTTTTGATATCTAGCTCCACATCCAAAATACATTTCATTATCTCATCTTGTTCATCTTTAGTTGCGCAACTCAGCAAGATAAATCCAGTTCTAAGATTTCCAATAATTGCATCTTTGGTAACTTCTCTGTTGTAATATTTGGTAATCAGATCAAAGAGTATTTTTTTATTTTCTTGTATGTTTGAATTCATTTTA
>CAIUFU010000164.1 GCA_903898475.1 uncultured Alphaproteobacteria bacterium
ATCCAACTCGTTTTGGTGATTGGCAGGTTAATGGTCGGGCGATTGATTTTTAGTTAGAACTTTATAGGTCCCTTAAGCAAAACTCTTTTTGATTTTCCCAATCTCCATCACCTTCCCCACTTTTCCAATCGCAGCAAAAGTCGGTTTCGAACCACTAAAAATCTTCTCCGCAACCTTCGCCACATCCGACTTTCTCACCGCTGAAACTTTCTTCAAAATCTCTTCATCACCAACCAAGCGACCGTAAGAAAAAATATCTCCCCCCAATCTCTGCATTCTAGTGCTGGTGCTTTCTTTAGCCATCAACAAACCTGCTTCAAACTGAGTGCGAACTCGGGTCATTTCTTTATCTGTAACTTTCTCACAGATTTTTTTCACCTCAGCGCAAGTTGCTGAAATTAACTCATTAGTTTTTTCTGGAGTGGTTCCAGCATAAATTCCAAACAATCCCGAATCGTGACTAGCAAAATTGAAAGCATAAATCGAATAAGCCAAACCGCGGTTCTCGCGCACTTCTTGAAATAAACGTGACGACATTCCGCCACCCAAAATCATCGCCAAAATTTGTGAAGCATAGTAATCTTCATGCAAATGTGACACGCCTTTAAAGCCAATTGTCAGATTAATTTGCTCAAGCTTTTTTTCTTTTCGAAAATCACCACCGACATATTTTGCAGGCTCTACATCTTTGATTTCATTGGTGCCAAGGTTGATGAAATATTTTTTCGACCATTTAACTAAATCAGCTTCTTTGATATTTCCCGCCGCAACTACTGCGATATTTTTGTAGTTGTACTGACTTGCGATGTAATTGACAAAATGATCGCGCCCAAATTTTTTAATATTTTTTACCGGCCCTAAAATTGAACGACCAATTGCTTGTTTTGGGTAAGCGGTTTCTTGAAAATAATCGAAAACAATATCGTCTGGAGTGTCGTTAGTCATGGCGATTTCTTGCAAAATCACGCCGCGTTCTTTTTCTAATTCAACTGAATCGAAAGTAGAGTTTTGCAAAATATCAGCCAAAAATTCGACGGCAAATTCAGCATGTTTCTTCAACACTTTGGCGTAATAAACTGTTTTATCTTTCGAGGTGTAAGCGTTGATGCGGCCACCAATTCCTTCAAATTCTTCGGCGATTTGGCGCGCACTTCTTTTGGCGGTTCCCTTGAAAGCCATATGCTCAAGAAAGTGCGAAATGCCGTTGATTTCAGGCATTTCATTGCGACTTCCGGTATTTACAAAAACTCCAACTGAAACTGTCTCAACATCTTTCATTTCGTCGGTGGCAATACGCAGGCCGTTTGGCAAAGTAGTTATTTCTTTTTTAGGCATGATAGAAAAATTGAAAAAATTATTGGAAGGCTTGTCGCGAAGTTTCTAAATCTCTTAATCTAAAATAAAATTCGAGAAAACATGTTTGTGCCACAAAAGATTAAATGGAAATTTTTTTACAAAAATCAGTGCAGCTTCGAAGCGCCAGAAGGCATGAGAATGATGGCACCACTGCTGCTTAGTCGAGATGTGCCAAATCAAGCCTACATCGAAGTTTTGCAAAAAATGATGAGTCGTGATTTTTGCGTTTGTATACCTTGTGATGAAGAATCTGAAGGTCTTGTTGGCAGTTTTAGTAAAGAAAACATCAATCA
>CAIUFU010000165.1 GCA_903898475.1 uncultured Alphaproteobacteria bacterium
ATCCACCTTACGCCGAAGACTACTTGGCGATTATGAGCAGCTTATTTGAAAAAGGTTGGGTCAATAAAACTTCGCTAATTGTTGTTGAGTTTCAAACTGGTTTGGAGCCAAAAACTTTCGCTTTAGAAAATTTTAAATTACTAGATTTACGCTCTTACGGCAAAACCTCTTTTGCTTTTTTTGGTCAATAATTTTTCAAAAATTATGCGCTTCATTCAGTTATTCGCTTTGTTGTTTTTATCAGCCGCAACCTTATTTGCCGCTGAAAATAAAGAGTTACGAATCCTGCGTGTAACTCCTGAAGGTGAAGATGTAATTGTTGGTCGCCAGATCGTAATTCAGTTCAATCGCTCTGTAGTTCCTATTGGTAAAATGGAGCGCGCCCAATCAGAGATCCCCGTTGAAATTTCACCGAAATTAGATTGCGAGTGGCGCTGGCTTAATACCAGTGCACTTTCATGCAATTTGAGTGAAAAAAACCAATTCAAAATTGCCACTAATTACAAAGTTACAATCAAGCCCGGAATCAAGGCTGAAGATGGTCAAACTACCTCAGGTGTTTTTAATCACGAATTCACCACTAAACGCCCCGATGTGCAATATGCTTGGTTTTACAAATGGTTATCGCCAAGCAAACCAATGGTTCGTGTAACTTTTGACCAATTTGTTACCAAAGAATCAGTGGAAAAAACTTTACGATTTGTGGTTGATGAGTCTGAAAGTTTTGAGGTAGAAGTTGATGCTGATCCAAGTAATAAAGAAGTGCGCAAAGTTAATGGAGACGAGGCCAGAACCAATTGGGTTGTAACCTCAAAAAAAGAATTTGCGCTTAATCAAAAAGTGGTTTTGAAGCTGGGAGCTGGTTTGGAATCGGAAGGTGGTGCGCAAAAAGGAATAGAAGAAAGAGAACTTCTGCACCTGCAAACCTTTCCAGAATTTTCATTCTTAGGAATCAAATGTTACACCAACGAAAATGACGATCGCACCATTTTAATCTCGCCTGACAAGCCTGAAACACAAAAACTCTGCAATCCAATGAAAGGCGCGGCGCTTGCTTTCAGCAGTCCGGTGAAGCGTTCGCAAATCAAAAATCACGTCATTTTTAATCCGAAATTAGACATTGATGCAGAGCAAAATCTTTGGGGCGAGGGCGATGAAGAATATTCGCAGCTAGAATCGCAATACCGAGGAGAGGGCTCAACCTACGATGTTTGGTTGCCCGGAGGCTTAAAAGCAGCCTCAGAATATTCTCTAAAAAGCAGCAGCAAAAATATTTTTGTTAAAGTTTGGAGTTGGTTCAAATCACTGTTTTCTAGCCAAACTGTAGGTTTGAGCGATGAATTTGGGCGCCAATTGCAAAGCCAAATTAACATCTCTTTTAAAACTGATGATCGTAAGCCGAACTTTGAAATGCCTTACAAAGACGCGGTGATGGAAAGTGGCATCGACAGCGAAGTGCCGATTTACGTAAATAACTTAAGCAAAACTACTTTCACTTACCGTCGCATAGTTTCTGGTGCTGCTTCGAACAATCTTTCTTCAACTTTGGAAATTGGCGGCAAGCGTAATGTGCAATTTGCTGTGCCGCTAAAAGTTCGTGACATGTTGGGTGGCAAAAGCGGCGCGGTTTACGGGTTTTTAAATTCTGATCCGATTGTCCAAATGCCAAATCGCGAACGTCGCCTTTTTGCCCAAGTCACGCCTTACCAAGTTCACGTAAAACTAGGGCATTTTAACAGTTTGGTTTGGGTTAGTGATTTGACAACGGGACAAGCAGTTGCGGGCGCTAAAGTAACAATTTACAAAGATAGGTTAACCGAATTAAGCGCCAATAAACCAGCATTGGCGCAAGCTCTGACCGCAAGTGACGGCACCGCAATTTTGGATGGTTTAGAAAAACTTGATCCAAATCTCGATCTAACTCGCAAATGGGAAGATGGCGACGAGCGCCTTTTTGTGCGCGTTGACAAGGATGGCGAGATGGCGCTGATGCCGATTAATCAAGATTTCGTAATTGATTCTTACCGCTCGGTTGGTGAAGGCGTTTACTCTGAAAGTAAAAAACGCTACGGCCACATCAAAGCTTGGGGCACAACCTCGCAAGGCATTTACCGCGCTGGCGACACCATTTCTTACAAGCTTTATGTGCGCAACCAAGACAATAAATCTTTGGTTCCAGCGCCTGTCGGAAAATATAATCTGCAAATCATTGACCCAACTGACAATGTTGTAACTGAAGTTAAAGACTTCTCTCTAAATGCTTTTGGCGCTTTTTCCGGCGAATTTACAGTGCCGCAACAAGGTGCAATTGGTTGGTATCAATTTCGCCTAACCACGCCAAATAGCCCAGATCAAGAATGGACGCCAATCAGAGTTTTGGTCAGCGATTTCACCCCTTCTTCATTTAAGGTAACTAACCAAGCTAATGGCGATCTTTTTCGTGCCGGACAAGAAGTGGAAATTTCTACTCAAGCTAAATTACATTCGGGTGGGCCTTACACTGACGCCAATGTGCGTCTAACAGCAATGCTTGAAAGTAAGAGTTTCGCTTCAAAAAATTCAATCGCGCGTGATTTTAATTTTGACAGTTTTGTTGGTGAAAATGAAGACGAGCAAGTATTTCAAAAAATCAATCAGCTCAATAATAAAGGCGAAAATTCGTTAAAATTTAAATTGCCAAAAAAGAATATTTTTTACGGCCGCCTAATGTTTGAAAGCGCGGTGCAAGATGATCGCGGAAAATATGTGACGTCGCAAGCTTACGCTAATTATGCCGGTGTTGATCGTTTTGTAGGTCTTAAAACCAATAGCTGGATTTTTGAATCAGGAAAAGTGGCTAATGTTGATTACTTAGTGGTGGATGAGCGCGGCAATCCTGCTCTTGGCACCAAAGTAAATTTGCTAATTGAGCGCCAAGAAACCAAAACCACAAAAGTTAAAGGGGCGGGAAATGCCTATTTAAATGAGTTCGTGAGCAAATGGGTAAAAGTTGATGTTTGTGAAGGTGAGTCGCAAAAAATTGCTGCCAGCTGCAAATTCACTCCAAAAGATGCGGGATATTACCGCGTTACTGCCAAAATTTCTGATACCAAAGGAAATGCCCACAGCACCGATGTGAACATGTATGTTACGGGTTTAGGGCGTGTTTTGTGGGATGATTCCTCTGACGATTCAGCACTTACAATCGTGCCAGAAAAACCAACTTACAAAGTTGGCGACAAGGCGCGCTATTTGGTAAAAAACCCTTATCCGGGTGCCAAAGCTTTGGTGACAATTGAGCGCTACGGCGTGATTGATTCATTCGTGCAAACCCTTGAGGGCAGCACCCCGATTATCGAATTTAAAGTTAAGCCAGATTACGTTCCGGGTTTTTATTTGTCGGTTGTGGTCTTTTCGCCACGCGCTAACAAGCCAGTTGAAAATCAGGTCGATCTAGGCAAGCCAGCCTTCCGCATTGGTTACGTCAATGTGCCAATTAGCGACAAAGTTAAAGAAATGGCGGTAACTGCTAAAGCTGATCGCGACACTTACAAGCCGCGCGAAAAAGTTAAACTCAGCATTCACGCCGAACCACGCCTCAAAAACAAAAAAGAACCAATCGAATTTGCAGTCGTGGTGCTTGACGAATCAGTGTTTGACCTTGTCGCCCGCGGCAAAAAATATTTCGATCCTTACCAAGGTTTCTACAATTTAGAAGGTTTGGATCTTAGAAATTACAGCTTGATGACTCGTTTAATCGGCCGCCAAAAATTTGAGAAAAAAGGTGCCAATGCGGGTGGCGACGGCGGTGCGGATATTTCGATGCGTAACTTATTCAAATTTGTCAGCTATTGGAATCCATCGCTTGCGGCTGACGCTAGTGGTAATGCCAATGTTGAATTTGAAGCGCCCGACAACCTGACAGGCTGGCGCGTTTTAGTTTTGGCCGTAACACCAAGCGACAGATTGGGTTTGGGCGAGGCTAATTTTAAAGTAAATAAACCAACCGAAATTCGTCCGGTAATGCCAAATCAGGTAATCGAGGGAGATAGTTTTGACGCGGTTTTCAGCATCATGAATCGTACTGACAAGAAACGTAATGTCAGCGTGATCGTCACCGCAAGCAGCGGCGAGCCTGCTGTAAAAAAGCAGTTAGACCTTGAGCCTTACAAAAGAACTTTGGTGAAAATGCCGATGCAAACTAAGCTTGCTGGCAAAATCACTTTCCGCGCTGTTGCTAAAGACGAAATTGATGGTGACGCGATGGAGCAAGTTTTGACGGTAAATAAACGCCTGTCGCTTGAAACCTCGGCAAATTACGCAACCACCACTGAAGACAAGGCGGAAGAATCAATTAAATTTCCAATGAAAATCCGCACCGATGTTGGCGGCGTCAGCATTGTTGCTTCGGCATCAGTGATTGGAAATATGGATTCTGCCTTCAAATATTTGCGCGATTATCCGTATCTCTGCTGGGAGCAACGCATTACCAAAGCAGTCATGGCCTCGCGCTATTTGGGTTTGAAATCTTACGTGCAAAAAGATTTTCAATGGCCAGAAGCGGATAAACTACCAGCCGAAACTTTGAAAAACGCGGCGAATTTTCAATCAGCAAATGGCGGCATGACTTATTTCGTGGCGCAAGATCAATATGTTGATCCATATCTTAGCGCTTACACCGCCTTGGCTTTTAACTGGTTGAAGAAAAGCGGTTACAAAGTTCCAACAGAAGTTGAAAACAAGCTTCACGCATATCTTGATAATTTCTTAAAACAGGAAAATTCCCCTGATTTCTACATTAGAGGAATGACCTCAAGCGTTCGCGCCGTTGCACTTGCTGCACTTGCCGAAAATAATAAAATTTCTTTGGCAGATTTAGAGCGCTATCGCGGTCGTTTGCCAGAAATGAATTTATTTGGCAAAGCCTACTTCGTGCAGGCCGCGATGAAAGTTAATGGTGGCGGTAGCTTTGCTTTAGATGCTTCAAGAATGATTTTGGCTAACTCAAATCAATCGGGCGGTAAATTTACTTTTAATCAAGAATCAACCGATGGCTACAGCCGCATCCTTTCCAGCCCAATGCGTGATAGTTGCGCTGTGCTTTCAACTTTCAGCGAATTGGGCAGACGCCCTGAAGGCAAAGATTTAGTCGGAGAAGTGCCGCACAAATTGGTGCGCGCCATTACCGCCGGAAAATTTGAAAATACTCAGGAAAATGTTTTCTGTTTGAATGGGCTTTTCGACTACGCCCGAGCTTATGAAAGCGTGGCGCCAAACATGAAAGTTGAAGTGGCGCTCGACGGCAAAAAATTTGGCGAAACTAAGTTTTTTGACGTCAAAGATGCGCCAGTAACTTTTGTTAAAAACATCGAAGCAAGTGATGTCGGCAAAAGTGTTAAAGCAGCAATTTCGCGAATTGGCGCGGGCAGGCTTTATTATTCAACCCGCCTAACTTTCTCGTCACTAGATGATCGTGCCACCGCAACTAACGCCGGAATTGAGATTAAACGCGAATATAGCGTTGAGCGTCAAGGTAAGTGGGTTCTGCTCAAGTCACCTTCTGAAATTAAAAAATCGGAAGTGGTACGAGTTGATATTTTTGTCTCGCTACCAACTGCTAGAAATTTTGTGGTAGTTAATGATCCAGTGCCGGGTGGTTTAGAGCCAATTAATCGCGACATTGCAACTGCTTCAATTGTTGATGCGAAAAAAGCCGATTTCAAAGCGGCAGCAGGTTCGCGCTGGTTTAAATTTTCTAACTGGAATTTATTTGGCGAAGGCTTCTACCACAAAGAGCTGCGCAATGAGTCGGTGCGATTTTATTCAGAATATTTGGAAGCGGGAAATTACCATTTATCTTACGTGGCCCAAGCAATTGCTGCGGGAAATTTCGTGGCAATGCCGGTAATGGCGGAAGAAATGTATGAGCCGGATGTTTTTGGAAAGGGTGTTACTGAGCGGTTTAAGATTAACTCGGGCGCTCAGTAAAACATGCAGCGAATTGGCAAAATTTTTAAAAGATTCTGCCAATTCCTGCTCGTTATTTTTATTCTGCTGCTTGCCAAAACCATCTTCGATTTCAAATTTCCCTACCAAGATTTTCGCTCAATTACCTCCGACAGCAACAACCTGCAAATTCTAGATCGCGACGGCAAGCCTCTAACTTTCTCCTACCAAAATCGCTGGAACTCTTCCGACAATATCGCGCTGCATCAAATCCCCGAAATCCTGCAAAAAGCCTTCTTAATTTCTGAAGATCGCCGCTTTTTCGAGCATCACGGTGTTGATTGGCTAGCTCGTGGAAGCGCGGCTTTGCAGCATGTGAAGCGCGATAATTTTTCGCGTGGTGCCAGCACAATTACCGAACAAGTGGTGAGAATGTTGCATCCGCATCGCCGATCTTACTGGGCGAAATGGATTGAAGGCTTGGAAGCGATTGCTCTGGAAACTAAGGCGAGCAAGCCAGACATTTTAGAATTTTACCTCAATCAAGTGCCTTACACCGCTAATCGGCGAGGCGTGGTGCAGGCGGCGCGTTTTTATTTTAATCGCGACATTAACACGCTAAATACCAAAGAAATTCTGGCGCTGGTTGTGCTGGTGCGGGCTCCCTCCAAATTCGATCTTTACGCCGGTAAAGTACAAATTGATGATGCGGTTAAAAGACTATCCGAGGCGCTTCTGGAGCGTAAGTTGCTTGACGCCGAGTCGGTGGCAAATTTGGAAAAATACGACTTAGTTTTAGATCCGGCAAAATTATCAATTGAGGCGATGCATTTTGTTGATTACGTGCGCCGTCATCCTGAAAACAAACTGGTGCGTGACCAGTCAAAAATTGTCACAACGCTGCAAGGCAATCTGCAAATTTTTACTAAAGATTTGTTGGAAAATCGCCTGAAGGCACTCGAGTCAAAAAACATTAAAAACGCTGCGGCTCTCGTGGTAAATCACAAAACTCACGAAATTTTAGCTTGGGTTTCGGTTGGTATTGATTGCGAAAAAACTGCCAATGAGGCAAGGGGCTGCAAGATTGACATGGTCACAGTGCCGCGCCAACCCGGCTCAACGCTTAAATCCTTTTTATATGCTGCGGCGCTCGAAAAAGGCTGGACCGCGGCAACAATTATTAATGACGCGCCTTACTCGGAAAAAGTGGGGAAGGGGATTCATCACTTTCACAATTACAGCAAAGGCTATTACGGGAAGGTTTCGCTGCGTATGGCTTTGGGCAATTCTCTGAATATTCCAGCATTGCACGCGGCGGCTTATGTGACGCCGGAAAAATATTTGCCGATTTTGCAAAATCTTGGTTTTGAAAGCTTGCGACAATCTGCTGATTTTTACGGCGACGGTTTGGCTTTAGGAAATGGCGAGGTCACTTTATTTGAGATGGTTCAAGCTTACGCGGCGCTGGCAAATCAAGGCGAATTTGCGCCGTTAAAAATTACTTTTGACCAAAGCGAGCAGTTGCAAAAAAAGCAAATTTACTCGGCAGAAGTGGCATCATTAATTGGTAATATTTTATCTGATCCTTGGGCGCGTAACCTTGAATTTGGACGCAGCAGCGTTTTGAACCTGCCAACCCAAACCGCGGTAAAAACTGGAACTTCCACCGATTACCGCGACGCTTGGGCTGTGGGTTACAATCACGAATATGCGGTGGGAATTTGGATGGGAAATGTTGATTACGTGCCAACTGACGGGATTACGGGATCTTTAGGGCCATCTTTGGCCCTGCGCGGAATTTTTAACGAGCTGACAAAAAATTCTGAAACGGCGCCGCTTTTTTTGAGTCCAAAATTAATTGCCAAAGACGTTTGTGCTAACCCGCAAGAAGCCACTAATTGCGCCACCTACACCGAATATTTTTTGCCGGAAACTGCTGAGAGAAAAGTTGTCGAATTAAAATTGCCTGAGAAAAAAATCGAAATTTTTCGACCAACCGACGGTCTAGAAATGGCGTTTGATCCCAGAATTCCTAGCGAGAAACAGGCTTTCGAAATGAGTCTTTCGGGAATTTTAGAAAGTGATGAGGTAGAATGGCAAATCGATCAAGAATCCAAGGAGCGCATGCTTGGATCAAAGTTTTTGTGGTTGATTAAGAAAGGTAAGCATCGCGTTAAGGCAACAGTTTGGCGTGATGGCAAGATTCTAGCCAAAACGGAAGAACGAGTTTTTAATGTGAAGTAAATCCCCAAATTAATCATCTCAACTCACGCTCCTTGAATTTTACTTTTCGCCAAAATAGGTTCCGCGGCCTTCGCGCTTCCCTTTACAAAATAAAACAAAACAAAAATGCCTAAAGAAGACCTTCTCTCAATGAACGGAATCGTCATTGAAGTTTTGCCAAATACTATTTTTCGCGTTGAGTTGGAAAATAAGCACATCATTACAGCGCACGCTTCAGGCAAGATCAGAAAGAATAAAATTCGTGTGTTGAAAGGTGACAAAGTTGAAATCGAAATGACTACTTACGATCTTACTAAAGGCCGCATCGTACGCAGAAACGTTTAGTTAAAACGCTTCTCGCTCCTTTTAGAAATTTTAAACCAAAGTGATGAAAAATCTTTTAATCGTCGAGTCTCCAGCTAAGGCGAAAACAATCGGCAAATATTTAGGCAGTGACTACAAGGTTCTAGCCTCATTTGGCCACGTTCGCGACTTGCCAAGCAAAAATGGTTCGGTTGATCCAAATAATGATTTTGCCATGAGTTACGAGGTTTCGGCAAAATCCTCAAAAAATGTTAAAGAAATCGTTGATGCCGCTAAGCTTTGCAGCAAGCTGATTCTCGCGCCCGATCCGGATCGCGAAGGTGAATCAATCGCTTGGCACGTTTTGGAAGTTTTGAAACAGAAGAAGGCAATTAAAGCCACGGTGAAAGTTGAGCGCGTTGTTTTTAACGCCATTACTAAAAATTCAATTGTTGAAGCAATTAAAAATCCACGCGACATCGACATGGATTTGGTCAACGCCCAACAAGCTCGCCGCGCTTTGGATTATTTAGTGGGCTTTACTTTGTCGCCAGTTTTGTGGCGTAAATTACCCGGTAGCAGATCAGCAGGACGCGTGCAATCAGTGGCTTTGCGCCTTGTTTGCGATCGCGAAGATGAAATTGACGCTTTTAAAAGTGAAGAATATTGGGACATTAAAATTGATCTCAAAAACGAGAAAAATGCTGAGTTTCAGGCGAGCGTTACTGAGATTGAAGGCAAAAAACTTGAGAGATTTTCAATTGTTACCGAGGCCCAATCAGGTAAAATCAAACAACTTCTTGAAGAAAAAAAATATCACGTAGTTGCAGTCACCAAAAAGCAGGCCAAACGTCGTTCTAACCCGCCTTTCATTACCTCTTCGCTACAACAAGAAGCAGCTCGTAAATTGGGCTTTTCTGTGAGTCGCACAATGTCAACCGCCCAACGCCTTTACGAAGGAATTGAAATTGATGGCGTGGCACAAGGTTTGATTACTTACATGAGAACTGACTCGGTTTCTTTGACTGCGGAAGCGGTTACCGCAGTTCGCCAAAAAATTAATGCGCTTTACGGCAAAGATTATTTGCCCGCAGAGCCAAATGTTTTCAAAAGCAAAATCAAAAATGCTCAAGAAGCGCACGAGGCGATCCGTCCAACCGACTTCTCACTTTCGCCAGACAAAGTTAAGCAATATTTAGAAGACGGCCAATTCGCGCTTTACGATTTGATCTGGAAAAGAACTTTGGCCTCACAAATGACCGACGTGATTTTTGACCAAGTTGTGGCAGATATTGCGACAGTTCCAGCTTACGCCAAAGCGCGTGCTACTGGTTCAACAATTAAATTTGACGGTTTCTACAAAGTTTATCGCGAAGATCGCGACGACAATGAAGCTGACGAAGATGATTCAAAACAAAACCTTCCAGAGCTTCGCGAAAAAGAAAATTTGGCTTTGCTAGATGTTAAGCCGCAACAACATTTCACTGAGCCGCCACCAAGATATTCTGAAGCGAGTTTAGTTAAAAAAATGGAAGAACTCGGAATCGGTCGCCCGTCAACTTACGCGGCAATCATTTCAGTTTTGCAAGATCGTGGCTACGTAAAGCTAGATAAAAAACGCTTCTTCCCCGAAGAGCGTGGCAGAATTGTGACAACTTTCTTGAAAGAATTTTTCGCCAAATATGTTGAATTCGACTACACGGCGAATTTGGAAGATGAGCTAGACATCATCTCTAACGGCAAAATGAATTGGAAAGCTTTCCTCAAAAAATTCTGGGGTGATTTCAGCAAATCAACTTCTGAGGTAAGCGAAAAGCCATTTGGCGAAGTTTTAGAAGTGTTAAACCAAAAAGTTGGCTTCCACATTTTTGGTGTGGATGAGAAGGGTGCTTTGAAAGATTCTTGCCCAACTTGTAACACCGGAAAATTAAGCCTACGCCTTGGCAAATTCGGCGCCTTCATTGGTTGCTCGAACTATCCTGAGTGCAAACACACCATGCAGCTTTTTGAAAAAGATGGTGATTTGGGTGAAGATGGTGAAAGAAAACCACAATTCGAACCAAGAAGTTTGGGCGTTGATCCAAAAACTGGCTTCGAAGTGATGGTGAAAATTGGACCTTACGGGCCTTACTTAGAATTGGTTGGAAGTGAAGTAATTACTGAAGCCGAAGCGGAAAAGGCCAAGGAAAAAGAGGCGAAAGCAAAAGAGAAAGAAGAAAAAGCGAAGCTTAAAAAGCCAAGTAAAGCCAAAGCTAAGGTGAAAAAAGCTGTAGAAAAACCGGCGAAAAAACCGAAGGTGAAAAAACCAAAACGTATTTCGATTCCAAAAACTCTAGATCCGAATTTGATTACTTTGAAAGACGCGGCGGATCTTTTGTCGCTGCCTCGCGAAGTTGGAACTCACCCAGAAAGCGGCCAAAAAATTGTCGCAAACATTGGACCATTTGGGCCTTATTTGCTGCACGACAAGAAATACACCTCTTTGAAAGAAGACAGTGTGCTTGAAGTTGGCCTGAACCGCGCAGTTGATTTGATTGCAACTGATCTTGCGAAGAAAGCGGCGGGTGGCGGAAGAAGAGGAAGATTTTCGAAGAAAGCGAAGAAGTAAAACCTCTCTTAGTCATGCTGAGCTTGTGTGAGGCATGATTCAGGCCCGTGCCCTGAATC
>CAIUFU010000166.1 GCA_903898475.1 uncultured Alphaproteobacteria bacterium
ACCGGTGGTGGCGGTGGTGCAAGTTTTTATAATTGGGGTTCTGGCAATGCTGGTGGAGGTGGGGTTGTAATTGTTTCTTACAACTAAGATTTTCTTACGAACTCTGACTTCAACCCCATCGCGCCAATGCCGGGGATTTTGCAATCAATGTCGTGATCTCCGGCAACAAGGCGAATATTTTTTACTTTAGTTCCAACTTTCACCACTGAAGACGAACCCTTCACTTTCAAATCTTTAATCACGGTGACAGTGTCGCCATCTTTTAAAACCACGCCGTTGGCGTCTTTAATTACCACTTCCAAATCATCTTCCTCAACTGCAATTTCCGACCATTCATGAGCGCATTCTGGGCAAACATAAAGCCCATCCATTTCGTAGGTAAATTCGCAGGAACATTTTGGGCAATTTGGTAGTTGTGAATCAGTCATGTTTTTTAAGAAATCGGTTCAAAAAATTTAGTGTCAGGATCAAAAGCCATGATATCGCCACTTTCGATGTCGAAATGCCAGCCGAAAATATTGAGTTTATTTTCTCTCATGCGCTTGGCGATGTAAGGGTAGGTCATCAAATTGCGCAGCGAAATAATCAAAGATTCTTGTTCGCAAGAGGCTTGTTGCTCTTCTTCACTTTTGTCAGACATTTGTTTTTTAACAATGTCGCGAGCCTCAGAAGCAACTGACAGCCATGTTTTCATCGATTCAGAAAGTTTGCTATTTTTAGCGGTGAATTCTTCTGACAGCATCATCTTAATGCCAGAGCATTTGGCATGTCCCAGCACAATAATATTTTCAACTTCAAGAATCGTCACGGCATATTCAATGGCTGATAAAATGCCGTGAATGCCTTGAGTATCATATTTTGGCACGAGTCCGCCAATATTGTTAATGATGTAAAGTTCTCCGGGATTTGCCGCAAACAATTCGGCGGGGGCTAAACGAATATCGGCGCAAGAAATAACCATGGTTGTCGGCTTTTGACCCTGCTCAATTAAGTGCTGAATCATATCTTGTTTTTGTGGAAAAGTCGTAGATTTAAAAACTCTAAAACCGCTGATGAGCTTGCCGACATTTGACATAGTTTTTCCTATAAATTTGCGAGGGAATTTCTGGCGCGATTTAATTTTTTTGCAAAATCACAAGCAAGAATAAATTAGAATAGACATCGCAAATAAGGCGAGAGATCTTGTGAGCAGTTCGCAAAGTTAAAATATTTATTCAATGTCTTGGATTCTTTACACCATTGCCGCTACAGCCTTACAAACTTTTCGAAATCTCGAGCAAAAAAGTCTCAATAAAAAATTAGATGTTCTAACTGTTTCTTGGTCGAGATACATACTTCTGCTGCCTTTCGCGCTCGCCGTTGCTTTTTACACTTTTTCTTCAGTGACCGCTGGTTTCATTTTTTACTGTTTCGTCACGGCGATTTTCCAAGTGGCGGGAAATATTTTTTTGCTCAAAACATTTCAGTCGAAAAACTTTAGCATTGGCATTGCCTTCTACAAAACCGAGACTTTGCAGGCGATGATAATTGGTTTAATTTTCTTTGGTGAAAGCGTTTCGCTTGCGGGATTTATCGCCATCATGGTTGCAATGTCGGGTGTAATTTTAATGTCGGGATTAGCTTTTGATGGCGGCGTAAAAAAATTCACTAAGTCGCTAAAAAATAAATCAACGCTTTACGGAATTTTAACCGGCTTTTGTTTTTCGATTTCGGCCTTCAATTTGAAAGAAGCTTACGAAATTTTAGTGTCACTTGAATACTCTAATATCAAGGCCGCAACTACTGTGTTACTTTGGGTAATTTGCTTCCAAAATATTTTATTTACCGCAGTGAAACTTTACCAAAAACGCTTCGTGCAAGATTTGAAAAGTTTGGTCTGCCTCGAAAATAAATACACTTTTTTCAAAACTTCGATTTTCAGTTTTTTAGGTTCAATTTGCTGGTTTGTTGCTTACGGTGTTGGCAAAGTGGTTTACGTTAAAGCGGTTGGCCAAACTGAATTAATTTTTGCATTGGTGGTCTCACATTTCATTTTGAAAGAGACCTTAAAAAAATCTGAAATTATTGGAATTGTTCTGACCTCAGCGGGAATTCTGGCGCTGATTTTATTTCACTAAGAAAATTCAAAAATAAGAAAAATTAAATGCTACGCCAAGTAAAAAAAATTTTCGAATTAGAATCGGTCACCGGAATTTTATTGCTGCTTGCAACGCTTCTAGCTTTAGCAATTGCCAATTCTTCGGCTTTTGCAATTTACCAAAATATTTTTGCAGTCAATTTGCCCATCGGTTTGACGCTGCGCGATTTTATCAATGACGCGCTCATGGCGGTGTTCTTTTTTTTGATTGGTTTGGAGCTAAAAGAAGAAATTTTAGTTGGTGAACTTTCAACTAAATCGCGAGCAATTTTGCCGCTAATTGCGGCTTGCGGTGGGGTGATTTTTCCGGCGCTGATTTTTTATTTTTGCAATTTTGATCAGCCGCAAAACTTGCGAGGATTTGCCATTCCAACCGCTACCGACATTGCTTTTGCTTACGGCGTGCTTTGTCTTTTTGGCAAAAAAATTTCTAAATCGCTGAAAGTTTTTTTGATCTCGCTGGCAATTTTTGATGATCTGGTGGCGATTTTAATCATCGCTTTTTTCTACTCGCAAAATATCGATTTTGTTTTTTTGACGCTGGTCTTCGTGGTGCTTTTGGGGCTGGCGATTTTGAATTTAAAAAAATCTAACAACTTAGTTTGTTATTTGCTGCTTGGAGCAATGTTGTGGCTGATGATTCTAAAATCAGGAATCCACCCAACTCTTGCTGGCATTGCTTTGGCGATGTTTATTCCGCACAAAAAAGACTCGTTTAAAAAGCTGATTAAAAAAATTGCACCCGCCGTAAATTTTCTAATTTTACCAATTTTCGCATTCGCCAGCAGCGGTGTTAGAATCGAAAATTTCTCGACAGAAGTTTTCACCAAGCCACTAGTTTTAGGAATTATTTTAGGATTATTTTTCGGCAAACAAATCGGCGTAATGCTCTTTAGCTTTATTGCGATAAAATCAGGAGTGGCAAAACTTCCCAGCAAATCTTGGCTCGAATTTTACGGTGTCACAATTTTGACCGGTATTGGCTTCACCATGAGTTTCTTCATTGGATCTCTGGCTTTTTTGAACGACCCATTGCTTCTTGATTGGGTGAAAATTGCTGTGTTATCAGCTTCTTTTTTAGCGGCAATTTTTGGAATCTTAGTCATTTCTTTAACCATTAAAAAGACCAATGAAAAATCAATCTCACCTACTTAAATCAAAAAGATTTTTACCGCTTTTTATCACCCAGTTTTTTGGTGCTTTTAACGATAATGTTTTCAAAAACGCTTTTCTGATTTGGTTCACTTACAGCATCGCATTCAAGCTAGATATGAATGCCCAGATCATGGCAACAGTGGCCTCGGGATTATTCATTTTGCCCTTCTTTTTATTCTCATCTCTCGCCGGACAAGTGGCTGATAAATATGAAAAATCAAAATTAACGCAGATCATAAAAATTGCTGAAATTGCGATTATGATTTTTTCATTTGTCGGATTTTATTTTCAAAATATTTACCTGCTTTTGACTTTGATATTTTTGATGGGAGTTCATTCAACCTTCTTTGGCCCAATCAAATATAGCCTGCTTCCAGAGCATCTTAAAGATAATGAATTAGTGAAAGGAAACGCCTTGATTGAAGGTGGCACTTTCTTAGCCATTCTACTTGGCACCATTTTTGGTGGCGTCACTATTCTCTCACAACATGGCATTGAAACTGTTTCAAGTGCAGTGGTGGTTTTTGCTGTAATTGGCTATTTAAGCAGCCGCTTCATTCCAACAACGCCAGCGCCGGATCACAAGTTGAAAATCAGTTTCAACATCGTGACACAAATTTTAAAAATTATTAAATATGCCAAAAAAGAAGAAACGGTTTGGCTTTCAATAATTGGCATTTCTTGGTTCTGGTTAATTGGCGTCACCTTCTTGTCACAATTTCCAATTTACACTCAAAGCATCATTAATGGTGATGAATATATCGTAACTTTGTTTCTTGCGATTTTCTCAATTGGCATCGGGTTTGGTTCAGTAATGTGTAATAAATTAATCAAAGGCAAAATTGATGGACGCCTTGTGCCGCATGGTTCAATTGGCATCACAATTGGCATTATGATTTTCTGTGCGGCGAGCGGTTTTTACAGCACGGTAATTGCACCAGATCACCTAGTTAGCCTGTCAGAATTTTTAACCGACAATATCATGAACTGGTACATACTTTTGGGCTTGTTTGTAATCGCATTTTCTTGCGGTATTTACATTGTGCCACTTTACGCCATCATACAACATCGCTGCGAACCCAAATATTTATCGCGAGTAATTGCGGCAAATAATGTCATGAACGCTTTGTTTATGGTGCTTGCCAGTATTGTAATTGTTGCCTTGGTGCAGTTTGAACTCGATTTATTGCAGATCTTAATGTTGGTTGGCATGTCTAATATTTTGGTGTTTCTCTCGATTCAAAAAATTGTTAAAAAGAGGCTCGGATAATGATTAAGCCAGTTTTAAAAAGACTTCTCACCAAGCTCTACAAGATCGAAATTAAGGGTTTGGAAAATTACCAAAAAGCCGGAAAGCGAGTTTTAATTGTTGCCAATCACCAATCATTTTTAGACGCAATTTTACTGGCAGTTTTTTTGCCAGAAAAGCCGATGTTTGCCATCAACACCTTCATCGCCAAGCAATGGTGGATGAAGCCCTTTCTTGCTTTGGCTGACACTTACGCGCTTGATCCAACCAACCCGATGGCAACCAAAAGTCTGATTAACGAAATCAAAAAAGACAAAAAATGCATCATTTTTCCTGAAGGCAGAATCACGGTTACGGGATCTCTGATGAAAATCTACGAAGGCCCTGGAATGATCGCTGATAAAACTGACGCAATGATTTTGCCAGTGCGACTTGACGGCGCGCAATATACGCCATTTTCGCGCTTGAAGGGACGCGTTAAAATTCACTTTTTTCCAAAAATCACTCTGACGATTTTGCCGCCGCAAAAATTTGAAGTGACCAAAGAAATCACTGGACGCGCTAGACGCGCCGCCAATGCTGACAAGCTTTACGACATCATGACTGAGATGTTGTTTGAAAGTTCAGATTACAAAAAAACTCTGTTTCAATCGCTGCTCGATGCCCAAAAAATTCACGGCAGCAATCATCAAATTATTGTTGATATTAAACGCAAACCTTTGACTTACGGCAAGCTAATCGCGCGCTGTTTTATTTTGGGTGAGCAAATCGCCAAAGAAACTAAACATGGCGAATATGTTGGTTTTATGTTGCCCAACATGGTTTCAAGCATCGTGACATTTTTTGCGATGCAGGCTTTTGGTCGCGTGCCGGCAATGTTAAATTTTTCTACTGGCGGCAAAAATTTTATTGCCGCCTGCAAAGTTGCTAAGCTTAAAACCATCTACACTTCCAAAAGATTTATCGAGGGCGGCAAGCTCCAGCACTTGATCGCGGCGGCTGAAGAAAATGGCATTAAAATTATTTACCTCGAAGAAGTCGCAAAAAAAATTACGCTTAATCACAAATTAAAAGGTGGGTTGCGCGCTAAATTTTGCAAAAAAATCAGCGCCGCAAAAGCAGAAGATGCCGCGGTAATTCTGTTTACATCAGGCTCGGAAGGCACACCAAAAGGTGTGGTTTTGAGTCACCAAAATATTCAATCAAATCGTTTTCAATTAGCGTCTCGCGTTGATTTTAGCAGCAAAGATGTGGTTTTTAACGCCTTGCCGATTTTCCATTCATTTGGTCTAACTGGCGGCACGATACTTCCAATTTTAGCGGGCATTAAAACTTTCTTTTACCCGTCACCACTTCACTACCGAATCGTGCCCGAGTTGGTTTACGACACCAACGCCACCATCATGTTTGGCACCAATACATTTCTTGCCAACTACGCCAGATTTGCTCACGCCTACGATTTTTACAGCTTGCGTTACGTCTTTGCCGGCGCCGAAAAATTGGATGAAGAAACCAGAAAAATCTGGTCAGAAAAATTTGGTGTCAGAATTTTTGAAGGCTACGGCGCCACTGAAACTTCTCCGGCGCTAGCCACCAACACCCCAATGCATAATAAGCCGGGCAGCGTTGGCCGCCTAATGCCTGGCATTAAATTCAAACTAGAAGAAATCGCCGGAATTTCTGACGGCAAAAAACTAATGGTCGCCGGACCAAATATTATGAAAGGCTATTTGCTTGAACAAAATCCGGGAAATATCACGCCGCCAAAAGACGGCTGGTACGACACGGGAGACATTGTTGCAATTGACGAGAAAGGCTACATTTCAATCAAGGGCAGGGCGAAACGCTTTGCCAAAATTGCTGGCGAAATGGTTTCACTCACCGCAGTTGAAATTTATTTGAGCAAATTTTTTCCACAAAGCAGTCACGCAATTGTGGCGCTTCCCGACGCCAAAAAAGGTGAGCAATTGGTTTTGGTTACAACTCATCAAACGCTAAATCGCGCAGAAATTTTAACTTTCTTTAGAGAGGGTCAAATTAGTGAATTAGCGGTTCCAAGAGAAATTATCGCGGTCGAAAAATTGCCTTTACTTGGCACCGGAAAAGTTGATTACGTTAAAGTTAAAGAATTGGTAATTAATTAAATCACATGCTCATTTTACTATCACCCGCAAAATCATTAAAATATGACGCGCCGCTTTCGTGCAAAAATTTCACGCTGCCGCATTTTGCCAAAGAAACCAAAAAACTCGCTTTAGAACTCAAAAAATTTTCGGTTTCTGATCTAGAAAAATTGATGGGAATCAGCAAAAAATTGGCGGAGTTAAATTGCGAAAGATTCAAAAATTTTTCTGATAAATTTAATTTTGAAAATTCCAAGCAAGCCTTACTAGCTTTTGACGGCGATGTTTTTAAGCCAATTGAAAAAGAAAAGTTCAGCGCTGCCGATTTTGAATTTGCGCAAAAAAATCTGCGCATTTTGTCAGGATTTTACGGGCTTTTGCGTCCGCTCGATTTGATGCAGCCTTACCGTTTAGAAATGGGAACTGATTTTAAAAAAACCGTTTTTGAGAAAGATTTGTCAGTGAAAAATCTTTACCAATTTTGGGGCGATAAAATCTCCAAGCAGCTTGATTTGGAAGGCTCTAAATACATTATCAATTTGGCTTCAGAAGAATATTTTTCAGCAGTAAACCCAGAAAAAATCTCTGCCAAAATCATCAACATCATCTTCAAAGAAAATAAAAACGGTGTTTACAAAATCATCGGCATCAACGCCAAGAAAGCGCGCGGGCTGATGACTAATTTTATCGTGAAGAATAAAATTTCTGATCCGAAAGAATTAAAAAATTTCAAAATCGAAAAATATCATTTCGCCAAAGAAATGTCAGATGAGTTTAATTTTACCTTCATTAGATGATTTGCGGTAATCTATCCTTTTGTATCTAATCCACTCTCGGTGTCACCCCGTCTTCACTACTTAACTACCCAGAAAGGTCATAGGTCCCTGAGCAAAGCACGAAGTGCGTCGTCGAAGGGCCTGAAACTCGG
>CAIUFU010000167.1 GCA_903898475.1 uncultured Alphaproteobacteria bacterium
GGGGATGAGTGAATCACAAATAATTTGGCAAACAAAAAAACTTGGCGATGTCTGCATCGTTAGTGCTGGTCAATCTCCTGAAGGAAAGTTTTACAATAAAAATGGAGAGGGATTGCCATTTTATCAGGGTAAAAAAGATTTTGGAGATAAGTTTTTAGAAGAAGCTACAACTTGGACAACTCAAGTTACCAAAGAAGCTGAAGCTGGTGATATTTTGATGTCCGTTAGGGCGCCAGTTGGACCAACTAATTTTGCTACTCAAAAAATTTGTATTGGTCGAGGTTTGGCTGCAATAAGAGCTGGAAAAAATGTAGATAGGGAATTTCTATTTAATTTTTTTCAGAAATTTGAAAATGAAATTGTTTCAAACAAGGGAGCTGTATTTGACTCAATAAATAAAACTCAAATAGAAAATATTGAAATTCCCCTTCCGCCAATCGATGAGCAAAAGCGGATTGTGGGGATTTTGGATGAGGTTTTTGAGGGGGTGGCGAAGGCGAAAGCGAATGTTGAGGGGAATTTGCGGAATGTTCGGGAGGTTTTTGAAGCTTATTTGCAGAGCGTCTTCACTGCCCCATCAAAAAATTGGGAAATTTGCGATCTTGGCAATTACGTAAAATTTATAGATTATCGCGGAAGAACTCCTCACAAAACTGAGCAGGGAATGCGCTTGATTACAGCTAAGAATGTGAAAAATGGGTTTATTCAACTCACCCCAGAAGAGTTTGTGAATCCTGATATTTACGATAGCTGGATGACAAGAGGCATTCCCAAAAAAGGTGACATTTTATTTACTACCGAAGCCCCTTTAGCCAATGTGGCTCAACTTGATACCGATGAAAAAGTTGTGTTTGCTCAGCGAATAATAATTTTACAACCAGACTCAAAAAAACTGGATCAAACTTTTCTAAAATATCTTCTTGTTTCGAATCCGATAAGGCAGGAAATCCTGTCAAAAGGAACTGGCGCCACTGTTCAAGGAATAAAAGCTAGCTTGCTAAAAAAGATAAAAATTTATTTTCCGAAATCTTTATCTGAGCAAAAATCCATCGTAACCAAACTAGACGCTCTGTCCACCGAAATCAAAAAACTCGAAGCAATCTACAAAGCAAAACTCAATCACCTCGAAGAGCTAAAAAAATCCATCTTAAAAAAAGCATTTAACGGGGAGTTGTAATATGGTGCTAAATGAAGCAGAAACTCGGGCGGAGTTGATTGATCCAGCGCTTACCAATTCTGGTTGGGGAGTTGTTGAGGGGTCGAAGGTTTTGCGGGAATATCGGATTACGCAAGGTCGCATTCAGGTGGGTGAAGCGCGCAGTAAGGCGGAGATTGCGGATTATATTTTGGTTTATCGGAATCAAAAAATTGGGGTGATTGAGGCGAAGGCGGAAGGGTTGGGGGTTGGCGAAGGTGTGGCGCAGGCTAAGGCTTATGCGGGGAAGATGATGATTGATTTTACTTACTCGGCCAACGGGCGCGAGATTTATGAAATTTCGATGAAAGGTGGATGCGAGAGTTTGGTTGGGCGCTTTCCAACTCCGGATGAGTTGTGGGATAAAACTTTTTTAGATCGCGATCAAAGCCACAAAGAATGGCAAAATAAATTTTCGGAAATTGCTTTTGAAAGCGTGGGTGGCTCGAAGGATGCGCGTTATTATCAAGAAATTGCGGTGAATAAAACTCTTGAGGCGATTGCGAAAGAGAAGCAGAGAATTTTGCTGACGCTGGCAACTGGCACGGGCAAAACATTTATTGCTTTTCAGATTGCTTGGAAACTTTTTCAGAGTCGCTGGAATTTGAAGCGCGATGGTTCAAGAAGGCCGCGTATTTTGTTTTTGGCGGATCGTAATATTTTGGCGAATCAGGCGTTTAATAGCTTCTCGGCATTTTCGGAAGATGCATTGATTCGCATTAAGCCAGAAGAAATTCGCAAGAAAGGTTCGGTGCCAACCAATGGCAGCATCTTTTTTACCATCTTTCAAACTTTCATGAGTGGCAGAAATGCTGAGGGAAAACCGGCGCCTTATTTTGGCGAATATCCGCGCGACTTTTTTGATTTTATTATTGTTGATGAGTGCCACCGCGGTGGCGCCAATGATGAATCGAGCTGGCGTGATATTTTGGAATATTTTGCGCCAGCGGTGCAGCTTGGTTTAACGGCAACTCCGAAGAGAAAAGACAATACCGACACTTACAAATATTTCGGCGAACCCGCTTACATCTACTCGCTGAAGGAAGGAATTAATGACGGGTTTTTAACTCCGTTTAAAGTGAAGCGCATCAAAACCACTTTGGATGATTACGTTTACACGTCTGACGACGATGTGATTGAAGGCGAAGTTGAAGAAGGAAAGCGCTACGAGGAAAAAGATTTTAACCGCAACATTGAAATTAAAGCCCGCGAAGCAAAGCGCGTGAGAGTATTTTTGGATGAGATTAATCAGGATGAGAAGACCATTGTTTTTTGTGCAAATCAGGCGCACGCAGCGGTGGTGCGAGATTTGATTAACCAGATGAAGAAAAATTCTGACCCAAATTATTGTGTGCGTGTGACCGCAAATGACGGTGCGATTGGCGAACAATTTTTGCGCGAATTTCAAGATAACGAAAAAACCATTCCAACAATTTTAACCACTTCGCAAAAGCTCTCAACTGGCGTGGATGCAAGAAATGTGCGCAATATTGTTTTGATGCGTCCAGTAAATTCGATGATTGAGTTTAAGCAAATTGTTGGGCGCGGAACGCGGCTTTTTGACGGTAAAGAATATTTTACGATTTTAGATTTTGTTGATGCTTACAAACTTTTTTCAGACCCAGAGTGGGACGGCGAGCCGGTGTTAGAAGAGGTGATTGAAGAAGGTGCTAAAAAAGAAAAGCTGCCTGAAGAAGAAAAAGAGCCAAAAGAAAAACCTGAAACTGACGAAGAATTTGCACCGAAGAAAAAACTAAAAATCAAATTACGCGACGGCAAAGAGCGCGAAATTCAACACATGATCCAAACCTCATTTTGGGGCGCCGATGGCAAGCCAATCTCTTCTGAGGAGTTTTTAAACAGCATGTTTGGAGCGCTGCCAGAGTTTTTTAAAAATGAGGCAGAATTAAGAAGAATTTGGTCAAACCCAAAAACCAGAAAAGCATTTTTGCAAAAGCTTGACGGGCTTGGATTTGGCGCCGATCAATTAGAAGATTTGCAAAAAGTAGTGAATGCGCAAAACAGCGACTTGTTTGATGCGCTGGCCTATGTTGCTTTTTTGACTAAGCCAATTTCAAGAGTTGAAAGGGTTGAAAGCAGAAGAGAAAAAATCTTCGATAATTTAGATGAAAAGCAGAAAGAGTTTTTAGAATTTGTACTAAAAAAATATGTCGATGAAGGAGTTGATGAGCTTGCCGAAGATAGATTGTCCAAGCTTTTAGATTTGAAATATCACGCAATTTCTGATGCTGAAAGAGAGCTTGGCGGTGTTGAAAAAATCCGCTCAACTTTTTTTGATTTTCAAAAAATTCTCTACTCAGATTTGAGAAGTGGTGATGAAATTAGAATGTAGGCACGATCAAAATATTATCTTTGAATCTGCGGTGAGCTCTTAATTTCATTCAATAAATTTTCTATTTCTTGCCTGTATTCTTTGCTTCTTTCGCGAGCTTTTTTGGCACCCTTTTCGTAACCGCCACCAAGGTTATTGAGAAGATCCATTTCCTTTGATTCGTACTGCATCAGAGCCACGTAGGATGAAAGCTTGATGCTTTTAATATATTCATCTTTTTGCTGAGTGATTGCTGCGGTGTTTTGTTTAAGTTCTTGGCCTTGTTGAATATAGCCCAATATTAACCACAGGAAGGCAATTGGTGAAAAAATGCCGGATAAGAAATCGCCAATTTCATTAAATGCCACATCACCCAAAGAAGTTTTGCTGAAGAAAATAACTGTCATTAACACGAGCCAGCCAAGGGTAGTAAAGATGCCGATCAAAAAATTATTATTCATTTTTACGATTTAAAGAAGGTTGATATTTTTCTTACCTTAAAATCATTTGGAGCAAGATTAAATCCAATCAATGCCTGCTGCGTGAAGAGCAATTTCAACAATCTGTTTCATTTTTAAGAGAGAACATCAAAACCCCGAAGCTCTCACCGATTTTTTACTCAACCTCCCCCACCCATGAAAATCGCCATCCTAACCTTCGAAGGATTCAACGAGCTCGATTCCTTCATTTCCCTCGGCATTCTAAACCGCCTGCGCAGCAAGGGTTGGAGTGCTGAGATTACTAGTCCCTCGCCTCACATTACCTCGATGAATGGGGTAAAGATTCAGGCGCAGCAGCCGCTGGAATTTGCTAATGAAGCCGATGTGGTTTTGTTTGGCAGCGGAATTCACACCCGCGAGATTGCTCGTGATGAAAAACTTTTAAATTCTCTCAAGCTCGATCCTTCTCGCCAGCTTATCGGCGCGCAATGTTCGGGAACGCTTTTGATGGCCAAGATGGGGTTGATTGGAACCCTGCCCGCTTGCACCGATCTTACCACCAAGCCTTGGGTATTAGAGGCCGGAATTAACGTCATTGATGCGCCGTTCTACGCGCAGAAAAATTTAGCAACGGCTGGGGGATGTATGTCTTCACAATATCTATCAGCTTGGGTGATCGCCAAACTTGCCGGCGAAGCAGCAGCGCGAGAAACCATTTATTACGTTGCGCCAACTGGACAAAAGGATGATTATGTTGAGCGCGTGATGCAGGTGATTCAGCCTTTTTTATAGGCTTAATCCACCTAGCGCTAGACGGAGTTTGCAACTCCGTCTACAGGTTCATTTCTTACTTTAAATTTGGACTGAACATGAGGACGGGTTAACAATCAGATTACCACTTTAACAGCCATTTTCCTATCGCCGCGCCAATTATCGCAAAAAATAGCATCGGAAAATAATGCCAAATTAACAGATGCGAAATCGCGTCACTTGCCTCGTTAAATCTTAAAATCAAATAACCCAAAGCACTCGCCGCCAAAACTGTAAATGCTCCTGCTTGCAAAGGCAAAGTGGTTGCACCCTTTTGCAAAATGGCAAAAGTGAAAGCCGCCGGAATCAAGGCCACAAGCAAGATGCATCTGGTGCATTCCATGGTGTGAAGATCGATTGCAGGCACAATCATTCGCAAATCTTGCGCCGTAAAAAATTGCAACGCGAAAAGGCCCAGCAGCAAAAAGAAAATGATGAAGGGAAGTTTTAGTAATCGCGATTTTTGGTAAAGATCAGGATACATTGTAAGCACCGCCGCCGCCACGCTTGTGACAAATAACAAAAGCATCAGCGCGATTTCTACTAGAAATAACGGACGAGTTAATTGCAGTAAAAGATCACCTCTGACGCCAAAACCTATTTGCACAATCACTGCGTATAAAACCAGCAACAGCAACAAACATCCAATCCATCCGATCGGCTTTCCTAAAGGCTTTGTAGGCTTCACCTCGCTGCTTAATTTTGTGATTAGATCGAGCATTTTTGTCATATTTTAAGCTTAGTCCTTATTTTTTTAATGGCCCGATGCGCTGCAACTTTTACTGCCGATTCATTCATGCCAATCTTGGCTCCAACTTCTTTGGCGGTGTATCCTTCAACATGCATCATGGTTAAAATTTCTTTATGTTTTGCGCCCACATCACCAAGCAATTCATCTATTGATTCGTCAGAAGAGAGCTCCTCGGTTACATCATCCCAATCATCAAGATCAAAAGTTTTGTGACGCATTTGTGCGTAATGTTTGCGCAGATGATCGATGATGCGAAAGCGCGCAATTGCCATCAGCCACGGCATAATCGGACGCTCGCAATCATAAGTGTGGCGCGCCTTGTGAATAGAAATCAAAACTTCCTGCAACACATCTTCAACATCGGCACTGGTGATTTTTTTTGCCACCACACTGCGCATTAACGGCATAATTTTGGTGAGAAACTCTGCGTAAGCAGATTGGTTTCCGGCAATGCCGGCGCCAATCAAATCAGTTAATATTTTATTTTTGTCACCAGATGTAACCATTTTTGTGCAAAACACGAATCGTTGAATGAAAAGCAATTGCTAAGAATAAATCTCAAATAACCAAAGAAATTTTTATGAATTACCTCGAAATCGGATTGTCATTTTTAGAAGGCTTGGCGCTCATCGCCAGCCCCTGGATTTTGCCGATATTGCCATTGATGTTGGGCGCTTCAGTTGATGGTGGCAAGAAACGTCCCTTTGGAATTGTTACGGGTTTTGTGCTGGCCTTCACCGCTTTTGCCATGCTGTCGCGCCAGATTGTGGCAAGTCTTGGCATTGATCTTGATCTGATCAAATATGGCTCGCTAGCGCTGCTGGCCTTGCTTGGTCTGATACTTTTATCGACAAAATTATCCGAAATTTTCAGCCAAATGACGGCACGCTTTGCTAATCTTGGCAGCAATCTAACGGCCAATTCTCGCGACGGTTTTGGCAGCGGTGTTTTTATCGGAATGTTAATTGGACTAATCTGGACGCCATGCGCCGGACCAATTTTAGCAGCAGTTCTCGTGCAAATCATTCGCCAAGAATCAAATGCACAGGCGTTGTTTTTAGTCGCCGCATTCGCCATTGGCGCGGGAGTGCCGATGTTTATTATTTCACTAACCGGAAGGAGCCTGATGTCAAAAATGAAATTCTTAACTAGCCGCACTGAAGAATTACGTAAATGTTTTGGTGCGCTAATTTTAATCGCAGTTTGTTTCCTAGCTTGTGGCGGCAGTGCCTCAGCTTTTTTTAGCAAAAAAGAATCTGTCGCAATCACCAATTCTTCGGGCTTACAAGACGCTTTGGAAAATCCTTATCCGGCCCCAGAAATCAACGGAATTCAAGCTTGGCTAAATTCAGAACCACTGACCCTTGCGTCCCTCAGAGGCAAAGTAGTGCTGATTGATTTTTGGACCTATTCTTGCATCAACTGCGTGCGCACCCTGCCCTACGTTACAAAATGGGATCAAGATTATCGCGACAAAGGTTTGGTAATTATCGGCATTCACGCGCCAGAATTTGAATTCGAAAAAAACGCCCGCAACGTGCAAAACGCTTTGCAAGAACATGGCATAAAATATCCAGTGGCGCTGGACAACAAACTCGACACTTGGACATCTTTTCGAAACCGCTACTGGCCTGCTCATTACCTAATCGATAAAAACGGTCAGATTGTTTACACCCATTTTGGCGAAGGCAATTACGCGCAAACTGAAAATAATATTCGCCAGTTGTTAGGGCTTAACGCCAAAACAGAAATGGCTGCAGAACCTGTCACATTTACCCAAGGACAAACTCAAGAAACTTATCTGGGCAGCGCGGCCGCCGAGAATTTCTCTGGCCCAGAAATCCTCTCACGAAATGTCACAAGATTTAATCTTCCGAAATTTTTACCCTCCAATCATTGGGCGCTTGCAGGCAAGTGGCGCGTTGAATCGCAGCGTATTATTGCGCAAGAATCTGGAGCAAAACTGCAATTAAATTTCACGGCGAAAAAAGTTTTTTTGGTTCTGGGTACACAAGGTGAAAAACCGATAACAGCGCATCTAAAACTCAATGGTAAGCCACTTCCAAAATCGAAAATTCTAATTTCAAAACACGCACTTTACGAGTTGGTAAATCAAGATAGTGCCAAAAATGGCTTACTGGAAATCGCAAGCTCCCACGCGGGCTTAGAAGCCTACGCCTTTACTTTTGGCAATTAATTAAATCACAAATTTTTTATGAAAAAAATCATCTTCACTTTGCTCTTGAGCCTTTTTTCTCTCTCAGCCAACGCCGCAGAAAAATATCCAAAAAATCTCAATAATCTGAGCAAGATGCAAAAATACATCACCCAACAAAACGGCACCGAGCCAGCATTTTACAACGCTTATTGGAATAATAAAAAAGACGGCATTTACGTTGATGTCACCTCCGGCCAACCGCTCTTTTCTTCAAAAGACAAATATGATTCTGGCACCGGCTGGCCTAGTTTTACCCGCCCCATTCAAAGTGAAGCTGTTACTGAAAAATCTGATGTCGCCTTTGGCATGAAACGCACCGAAGTGCGCTCCAAAAGCGCCGATTCACACTTAGGTCATATTTTTGACGATGGCCCCGTCGAGCAAGGCGGCATGCGCTATTGCATCAACTCTGCGGCGCTCAAATTTATCCCCAAAGATTCTTTGCAGAAGGAAGGTTACGGAGAATTTCTGCAGCAATTCGTCACAGTAAAATAAAATTACCAACCTGCTAGTCGTTGCTAATAAGGCATGCGGGATGGTTTTAACATATTTCAAAAGAGGAGTGAAATCTGTTTCTTTAGAAAAAAATCCTCCTCAAAAAACTAAAATTTCAATCTCATGTCTAAAAAATCTCAATTTATTAAATCAGTAAAATTGGCAATCGCTGGTGTAACTCTAACTTCAGGCCTAGCCGCTTGTAGCATGTTCTCAGACAAGCATAATTGTGCTGCTAAAGAGAAAAATTCTTGTTCCGCAAAAATGGAAAAGAACAACTGTTCTGCAAAAGCTGATAAAGCTAACTGCGCTGCTAAAAAACCTCAGTAGGTGTTGTGGCCCCTTGGTTGTTTAGGCAGCCAAGGGTTTATGAGAGAAATTAACTATTTAACTCACCACAC